>NZ_JASGBV010000062.1:0-13762 GCF_030053245.1 Stenotrophomonas sp. RS-48 | reverse complement strand
GCGCGCGGGCAGGGCATGCTGGCCGGTTGATGGCCCGGGCCGCCGGGCATCGCCCGGCGCCACATGGCGGCGGGGCCTGCCTCAGGCGTCGCGGTTGCCGCGCCGCATCACCCGCTGCTTCTCGATCGCCCAGTCGCGATCCTTGGCCGCATCGCGCTTGTCGTGGTTCTGCTTGCCCTTGGCCAGCGCGATCTCGAGCTTGATCTTGTTCTTGCTCCAGTACATCGCGGTCGGCACGATCGTATAGCCATCACGCTCGACCTTGCCGATCAGCTTGTCGATCTCGTTCCGGTGCAGCAGCAGCTTGCGCTCGCGCCGATCCTCGGCCACCACATGGGTGGAGGCCTGGATCAACGGAGTGATCTGTGCGCCGATCAGGTAGATCTCGCCACGCTTCACGTAAGCGTAGGCGTCGATGATGTTGCCGCGCCCCGCCCGGATCGACTTGACCTCCCAGCCCTGCAGGGCGAGCCCGGCCTCGAAGCGCTCTTCGATGTGGTACTCGTGGCGGGCACGCTTGTTCAGCGCGATGGTTTTGTTGGCCGTCGCGCTCTTTGCTTTATCCTTGCCGCTGTTCTTGCTCATTTCCGTATTGTCTCCGATTCGGGCCCGCCCGGTCGATTGCCGAAACGTCCCGTATACATGCCTACTATCCGCCGCAGCGCCCTGGTCGAACATTCGGCCGCGCGCATGTTCGACCTGGTCAACGACGTCCAGGCTTATCCGCGCCGCTTCCGCTGGTGCTCCGATGCCCGCATCCTGGAGCAGGGCGAGGACCGGCTGGTGGCGCGTCTGGACCTGGGCCTGGGTTCGTTCAGTACCTGGTTCCAGACCGAGAACACCCTGCAGCGCCCGCACAGCATCGACATGCAGCTGCGCGACGGTCCCTTCAAGCAGCTTCATGGCCGTTGGGAATTCCACGCGCTGGCCGAAGACGCCTGCAAGGTGACGCTGACCCTGGAATTCGAACCCAGCTCACGGCTGCTGGGCCCGGCGCTGGCGATCGGCTTCCAGGGTCTGGCCGATCGCATGGTCAACGATTTCGTCCGGGTCGCCGACGAGGACTGAGCGATGATCGAGGTCGAGGTGGTGCTTGCTTGGCCGCAGCGGGTGCTGTCACGCCGGTTGCAGCTGGAAGAGGGCGCCACGGTTGCCGATGCGATCGCCGCTGCCGCTCTTGAGGGCAGTGCCGGCTGCCCGGCTGCCGCCGTGCATGGTGTGCTGGCCCGCCCGCAGCAGGCACTGCTGGATGGGGACCGGGTCGAACTGCTGCGCCCGCTGCAGGCCGATCCCAAGGACAACCGCCGGCGTCGCGCGCTCGGCGGTTGAGGGCCAGGGCCCGTCCGTCGGAACGGGCCGGCGGCCTCAGCGGCCCTTCTTCTTCTTGTCCTTCGGCAGGTTGCGGCCGAACTGGCGGACGGTCTGCTGGGCCAGCGCCTTGTCGTTGGCCGGGAAATAGTCACCCTCCCAGCGCGTCACGGCGTCGTTCTCGAAATACACGGTGAAGTTCTTCACTTCCGTGCGGCCGAGACGGTCGACCCGCTGGCTGGAGGTGTAGTCCCAGCGCTGGGCATGGAACGGGTCCGGCACGGAGGGCGTGCCCAGCAGCGCGTTCACCTGCTGCTTGCTTTGCCCGACCTGCAGCTTGGCCACGGCATCTTCCCGGATCAGGTTGCCCTGATAGATGGGTTGCTTGTAGATGATGCCGCACCCGGTGGTGGACAGGGCGACGGCGGCGACCAACAGGAGATTGCGCATCGGGACTGGCGGTTGGGGAAATCGAACCGATGATACACTCCCGGCGTGCCACCGCGACCCAATCCGAGGCAGCTGGCGCTAAATCGCCAATGAACGGAGACCTATGGAAACCCACGACCTGCGTAAAGTCGGCCTGAAGGTAACCCATCCACGGATGCGGATCCTGGCGCTGCTCGAGCAGCGCACTGCCCAGCACCACATGACCGCCGAAGACATCTACCGCCAGCTGCTGGAGCATGGTGACGAGATCGGCCTGGCCACGGTGTACCGGGTACTGACCCAGTTCGAGGCTGCCGGCCTCGTGCTCAAGCACAATTTCGAAGGCGGCCAGGCCGTCTATGAACTGGACCGCGGCGGCCATCACGATCACATGGTCGATGTGGACAGCGGCAAGATCATCGAGTTCGAAAGTACCGAGATCGAGGAACTGCAGCGCAAGATCGCGGCCGATCACGGCTATGAGCTGGAAGAACATTCGCTGGTGCTGTACGTGCGCAAGAAGCGCAGATAGGCCCCCCCTGCGTGCCGGTTGCGACGAGACCCCGGGCTGGCCCCGGGGTTTTTCGTCAGCGCGGCGGAGTGACCGCCGGGTGCGATGGCGGCATCAGCATCCGCAGATCCACGGCCTCGGCCATGGCCCGGTTGCCGGCATCGCCCGGATGCAGATGGTCGCCTGAATCGTAGGCGGCGGCCATCCGTGAGGGATCGGCGGGGTCGCGCAGCACTGCATCCAGGTCGATCACCGCATCGAATGGGCTGTCCTGCCGCAGCCAGGCATTGAGCTGCTGGCGCAGTGCGTCCTTGTGCGGCTGGTAGTAGTCGTCCAGCGGGGTGCCGGGCAGGGCACCGGCGAACGGCGGCAGGGTTGCGCCGACAATGCGCAGTCCATGGCGATGGGCCTGTCCGGCCAGGCTGCGATAGCCGGCCTGCAGTTCGGCGAGCCCGGGCCGGTCCTGGCCGCGCGCGAACGCTGTGCCCGGCCAGCTGATGTCGTTGATGCCGATCAGCACGATCACACTGGCGACACCGGGCTGGTCGAGGACATCGCGCGCGAAGCGGGCCAGGGCGGATTCCCCCATGCCGTCGCGCAGCAGGCGTCCGCCGGAGATGCCGGCGTTGACCACTGCGATTCCCTGCGGTGCCAGCCGTGCGGCGAGATGGTCGGTCCAGCGCTGGTCCTGGTCGAGGCTGGCCGTTGCGCCATCAGTGATCGAGTCGCCGATCACCACCACGCTGCGCGCGCGGGCTGCGGTTTCGACGTCGATGCCGGACAGCAGCAGGCGGGCCGTGGTGCTGCGGGCCCCGTCCAGGTCCGCAGCCAGGCTCTGGTCACCCGGCGCGATCCAACTGGTCTGCCGGCCCTCCCAGTGGAACGTCCGCAGCGGCGTGGGCTGTGGCAGATGGATGCTGACCTGCAGCGACTGCAGGTTGCGCGTGGGCAGTGGCAGCGCGTCGCTGAGCCGGTCCTGGCCAGGCGCGATCAGCACGCCGGGCTGGCCATCGAAGGTCAGCGCCTGCGGCACCTCGCCCGGATGTGCCGCCAGGGTGGCCCGGCCCACCCGCAGTGGCTGTGTCCCGTAGGCGTTGCTCAAGCGGACACGCAGGCGCGAGCCGCCCAGGCTGATGCGGACGGTTTGGCGGAAGGTCTGGTCGGCCAGCTCTGCGGGGATCAGCGTCGGAAACAGGAAGTCTGCCTGCCAAACCGGTTGTGGACTGGCTTGCCAGCTGGCCACCCAGTGCCGGGGAGGGGCGGCCGTGGCGCTGGCTGCTGCGGACAGGGTGAGCAGGGCAGCGGTGGTCAACGTGCTCAGGCGGTTCATCGGAAGGGTCCGTCGGAAGGAGGGGCCATGGTGTCCCTGCCGCTTTCTGTGAACTAGACTGCGCCTGGATAATCATCTGTGAACTGGATTCATCACCATGGCGCGACCCGACATCAATCGTTCCGGCGAGCTGGAAGTGTTCGTGAGGGTGATCGAGACCGGCGGATTCTCCGCGGCGGCCCGCAGCCTGGACATGACGCCTTCGGCGGTCAGCAAGCTGGTGGCGCGGCTGGAACAGCGGCTGGGCACGCGCCTGCTGCAGCGATCCACCCGCCAGCTGCAGCTGACCCCGGAGGGCTGCGCCTTCTACGAGCGCGGGCTGCGCGTGCTTGCTGACCTGGAAGAGGCCGAGCGCTGTGCGAGCGCGCATGCCGAACCGCGTGGGCGGTTGCGGGTGAATGCCAACGTGCCCTTCGGCCAGCATTTCCTGCTGCCGTTGCTGCCCATGTTCCTGCAGCAGCACCCGCAGGTGGGGGTGGATCTGACCCTGACCGATGAAGTGATCGATCTGCTCGAGCAGCGCACCGATGTGGCCGTGCGGGCCGGTCCGCTGAAGAGTTCCCGCCTGGTGGCACGACGGTTGGGGGCGACGCGGATGATGATCGTGGCCTCACCCGGCTATGCGCAGCGACACGGTCTTCCTGGCAACGTCGACGACCTGCAGACGCACAACCGGCTGGACATCGGCCATGCGCGGGCGATGCAGGGGTGGCCGCTGCTGCAGGGCGGCCAGGTGCTGCGCGTGCCCACCAGCGGCAATGCGCGCGCCAGCAACGGCGATGCCCTGCGGCAGCTGGTGCTGGGAGGGCTCGGGCTGGCCCGGCTGGCCGCGTTCCAGGTCAGGGACGACATAGCGGCCGGGCGGCTGCTGCCGGTGCTGGAAGAGGCCAATCCCGGCGATCTGGAAGAGGTGCACGCGGTATTCCTGGGGCAGGGTGGCTATCTGCCGCTGCGGGTGCGTGCGTTCCTGGATTTCCTGGTGGAAAAGGTGGATCTGGCGCGGCCGCTGGGGTGAACCTGCGGTGGGACGGACCGGGCGTCGCTCGACGCCGCCGGCGTCAGACCTGCAGCAGCTTGCGGGCGGCGGCGCGCGCTTCCTTGCTCACTTCGACGCCACCGAGCATGCGTGCCAGTTCTTCCTCGCGTGCCTTGAGGTCCAGCTTCTCCACCGCACTCTGGGTCATGCCTTCCACCGGTGCCTTGCTGACCCGGTAGTGGGCATGGCCCTTGGACGCGACCTGCGGCAGGTGGGTCACGCACAGCACCTGGCGCTTCTCGCCAAGGGCGCGCAGTTTCTGGCCGACGATGTCGGCCACCGCGCCACCGATGCCCGAGTCGACTTCGTCGAACACCATGGTCGGCACGGCGTCCAGGTCGAGCGCGGCCACTTCGATTGCCAGCGAGATGCGCGACAGTTCGCCACCCGAGGCCACCTTGCGCAGGGCGCGTGGTGGTTGACCGGCATTGGCCGCGACCAGGAACTCCACGCGTTCGGCGCCCTGCGGGTCGGGCTTGCCGCCGTCCTGGGGTTCCAGCTCGATCAGGAACTGGCCACCGCCCATGCCCAGCTCGGCGATGATGCCGGTGGTGGTGGTCGACAGCGCGGCCGCCGCACTGCGCCGGCTTGCGGTCAGTGCTTCGGCCTGCACCCGCCAGGCGGCCGCGGCCTTGTCGATCTCGCCGGCCAGGCGCTGCAGCCGTTCGTCGGCGCCGCGCAGCTGCTCCACTTCGGCATGCATGCGCTCGCGCTGCGCGCCCAGTTCGTCCATCGGCACGCGATGCTTGCGCGCAAGGTCGTGCAGGCGGCCGAGACGGCGCTCGTTCTCCTCGAACTGCTCGGGGTCGGCATCCAGGTCGTCGTGCACGCGGTCGAGCAGGGACAGGGCTTCGTGCAGCTGGATCGACGCGTTTTCGATCAGGCTGTCCACCTCGCCCAGGCGCGGGTCGTGTTCGATCAGCCGGGCCAGTTCGTGCCGCACCTGCTGCAGCTGATCCAGCGCCGAGCTGCCCTCGTCGCCGTTGAGCTGGTTGCTGGCGGCCTGGCAGGCGGTCAGCAGCGCGCTGGCATGGGCCTGGCGCCGATGGCTGGCGCCCAGCGCGAGGATCGATTCGGGCTCCAGATCCTCACGGTCCAGTTCGCGCAGCTGATGCTCGAGGAAACCGATACGGTCACTGACGTCGCCCTGTTGCGACAGCGCCAGGGATTCATCGACCAGTGCCTGCCAGGCGGCTGCGGCGCGGCGGACCTGACGGCGCTCTTCCTCGTTGCCGGCATAGGCATCAAGCAGGGCCAGCTGGGAAGGACGCGCCAGCAGGGCCTGCTGTTCATGCTGGCCGTGGATTTCCACCAGCAGCGCGGCCAGTTCGCCCAACTGGGCGAGGGTGACCGGGCGGCCGTTGATCCAGGCCCGCGAACCGCCGTCGGCGCGGATCACGCGGCGCAGCTGGCACTGGTCCTCATCGTCCAGCTCGTTGTCGGCCAGCCACTGGCGTGCGGCCTGCAGATGCTCCAGCGCGAACTCGGCCGACAGCTCGGCACGGGCGGCACCGTGGCGGACCACGCCGCTGTCGGCGCGCAGGCCGGACAGGAAGCCCAGCGCGTCGACCATCAGCGACTTGCCGGCGCCGGTCTCGCCTGAAACCACGGTCATGCCAGGCCCGAATTCAAGTTCGGTAGCGCGGACGACGGCGAAATCCTTGATCGATAGGTGTCTGAGCATGGGTCTGGGGGTAGCTGAGCCGCGCAACGCTAGCACGCGCACGCGGGCGGTCCAATGGCTTGCCAAGGTGATCCGGCGCCATTATCTAGTCTCCGTGTCTCACAGGTTGATTCCATGCACGGTTCCGCCGACCAACTCGCCCCGCGCGCGCGCCATCTGCTGCGCACGCTGATCGCGCGCCACATCCAGGATGGTGAGCCCGTGGGCTCGCAGACGCTGGCGCGCGTGGCCGGGCTGGAAGTCAGCCCGGCCACCATCCGCAACATCCTCGGCGACCTGGAGGACCTGGGCCTGCTGGCGTCGCCGCATACCTCCGCCGGGCGGATCCCGACTGCGCATGGCTACCGGGTGTTTGTCGACAGCCTGCTGCAGATGCAGCCGCCGGGCGAGGGCGAGCTGGCCCGCTTGCGCCAGGAACTGGCCGGTGGCGGCAGCACCCAGGCCCTGCTCGGCAGTGCCTCCGAGCTGCTGTCGGCGATGAGCCACTTCGTCGGCGTGGTCAGCGCGCCGCGGCGCGAGCAGTTCGCCTTCCGCCAGATCGATTTCGTGGCGCTGGACGGCCGCCGGGTGCTGGCGATCCTGGTGTTCGCCGACAACGAGGTCCAGAACCGGGTGATCGAAACCCGCCAGGACTTCGCCCCGGGCCAGCTGGAGCAGGTCGCCAATTACCTCAACGCCCATTTCGCCGGGCTGCCGCTGGCGGAGATCCGGGCGCGCCTGCTGCTGGAGCTGCGCGATGCCCGTTCCGAGCTGGAGCAGCTGCTGGCGCACAGCATCGAACTGGCCGAGCAGGCCCTGCAGCCCGCGGCCGACGACATGCTGGTGGCGGGCCAGACCCGCCTGATGGGGGTCCAGGACCTGTCCGACCTGGAGCGCCTGCGTGAACTGTTCGAGCTGTTTTCCAGCAAGCGCGAGATCCTGCAGCTGCTGGAGCGGACCATCCAGGCCCCGGGCGTGCGCATCTTCATCGGCGAAGAGACCGGGATGATGCCGCTGCAGGGGGTTTCGCTGGTGACCGCCCCGTATGCGGCCAATGGGCAGGTGCTGGGCGTGCTGGGGGTGATCGGGCCGAAGCGGATGGCTTACGACCGCATGATCCCGCTGGTACAGGCCACCGCCGACGTGCTGGGGGCGGCCTTTTCACCGACCGGACGCGGATCCGGTGCCGCGGACGCTTGAAACGCAGCATCCCGCCCACACTAGGGTGGGTGGAGGCGGGGAGTGACCGCCAGGGACCCAGACATGAACCACGAACATCCAGATTTCGAATCCCAGCAGAGCGCCGCCGACGCGGCCGCCGCAGCAGGCGTCAATGACGAAGTGGAGCGCCTGCGCGCGGAAGTCGAGCAGGTCAGGGCCGATGCGCTGCGTGAGCGCGCCGACCTGGAGAACCAGCGCAAGCGCGTGGCCCGCGACATCGAGCAGGCCCGCAAGTTCGCCAACGAGAAGCTGCTGGGCGAACTGCTGCCCGTGTTCGACAGCCTGGATGCCGGCCTGAAGGCCGCCGGCGACGACCCGCACCCGCTGCGCGAGGGCCTGGAGCTGACCTACAAGCAGTTGCTGAAGGTCGCCGCCGACAACGGCCTGGTCCTGATTGACCCGACCGGCCAGCCGTTCAACCCGGAGCACCACCAGGCGATCAGCCAGGTGCCGGCCCCGGACGCCGCCCCGGGCAGCGTGGTGACCGTGTTCCAGAAGGGCTATCTGCTCAACGAGCGCCTGCTGCGGCCGGCGCTGGTGGTGGTGGCCGCCGACTGAGCGGTCGATCCGGGAGCGGCCGCCGGGCATGGCCCGGTGCTACCCCCGGATCGTCATCGCCGGGCCATGCCCGGCGAACCTTGAACGGCTGAACACAGCGTTCGGGAGATGGCTTGAATGTTCCACGAGCCTCCCCCACATCCCATTCATCCACCGGCCGAGCGGCCGGACTGACATCCACACAGCATTTCTCAGGAGTCTCCCCCATGGGCAAGATCATTGGTATCGACCTCGGCACCACCAACTCGTGCGTGGCGATCATGGACGGCGGCAAGGCCCGCGTCATCGAGAATTCGGAAGGCGATCGCACCACCCCGTCGATCGTCGCCTACACCAAGGACGGCGAAGTCCTGGTCGGTGCCTCGGCCAAGCGCCAGGCGGTGACCAACCCGAAGAACACCTTCTACGCGGTGAAGCGCCTGATCGGCCGCAAGTTCACCGACGCCGAGGTGCAGAAGGACATCGCCCACGTCCCGTACAGCATCCTCGCCCATGACAATGGTGATGCGTGGGTGGCTACCAGCGACGCCAAGAAGATGGCGCCGCAGGAAATCTCGGCCAAGGTACTGGAGAAGATGAAGAAGACCGCCGAGGACTTCCTCGGTGAGAAGGTCACCGAAGCGGTCATCACCGTGCCGGCCTACTTCAACGACAGCCAGCGCCAGGCCACCAAGGATGCTGGCCGCATCGCGGGCCTGGACGTCAAGCGCATCATCAACGAGCCGACCGCGGCCGCGCTGGCCTATGGCCTGGACAAGGGCGACAACAAGGATCGCAAGATCGTTGTGTACGACCTGGGCGGCGGTACCTTCGACGTCTCGGTGATCGAGATCGCCAACGTCGACGGCGAGAAGCAGTTTGAAGTGCTGGCCACCAACGGCGACACCTTCCTGGGCGGCGAAGACTTCGACAACCGCGTCATCGAGTACCTGGTGGAAGAGTTCAACAAGGACCAGGGCATCGACCTGCGCAAGGATCCGCTGGCCCTGCAGCGCCTGAAGGACGCTGCCGAGCGTGCCAAGATCGAGCTGTCCAGCGCCCAGCAGACCGAAGTGAACCTGCCGTACGTCACCGCTGACGCGTCGGGTCCGAAGCACCTGAACATCAAGCTGACCCGCGCCAAGCTGGAAGCGCTGGTGGAAGACCTGATCAAGAAGTCGATCGAGCCGTGCCGCGTCGCCCTGAACGATGCCGGCCTGCGTTCGAGCGACATCAGCGAAGTGATCCTGGTCGGTGGCCAGACCCGCATGCCGAAGGTGCAGCAGGCGGTGACCGAGTTCTTCGGCAAGGAGCCGCGCAAGGACGTCAACCCGGACGAAGCCGTGGCACTGGGTGCGGCGATCCAGGGTGGCGTGCTGGGCGGCGACGTCAAGGACGTGCTGCTGCTGGACGTGACCCCGCTGTCGCTGGGCATCGAAACCATGGGCGGCGTGTTCACCAAGATCATCGAGAAGAACACCACCATCCCGACCAAGGCCTCGCAGGTGTTCTCCACCGCCGAGGACAACCAGTCGGCCGTGACCGTGCACGTGCTGCAGGGTGAGCGCGAACAGGCCCGCTTCAACAAGTCGCTGGCCAAGTTCGACCTGTCCGGCATCGAGCCGGCGCCGCGTGGCCTGCCGCAGGTGGAAGTGTCCTTCGACATCGACGCCAACGGCATCCTGCATGTGTCGGCCAAGGACAAGAAGACCAACAAGGAACAGAAGGTCGAGATCAAGGCCGGCTCGGGCCTGTCCGAGGAAGAGATCGCGCGCATGGTCGCCGACGCGGAAGCCAACCGCGAAGAAGACAAGAAGTTCCAGGAGCTGGTGCAGGCCCGCAACCAGGCCGATGCCCTGATCCACGGCACCCGCAGCGCCATCACCGAGCACGGCAGCAAGGTCGGCGGCGATGTCATCGGCAAGGTTGAAGCGGCTCTGGCCGATCTTGAAACCGCGATGAAGGGCGACGACAAGGCACAGATCGAAGCCAAGTCGAAGGTGCTGGAGGAAGCCGGCCAGTCGCTGTTCGCCGCAGCGTCGGCAGAGCAGGGCGGTGCCCCGGGCGCCGATGCCGGCAATGCGGGCAAGGGCAACGACGACGTGGTGGACGCCGAGTTCACCGAAGTCAAGGACGACAAGAAGTCCTGATCCGGACCGACGCGGGACGCTGCCTGGCAGCGTCCCGTTGTCGCATCAGGGTCCTGACCGCCTCCGGCGCGTCGGGGCGCCCGACGCAAGAGCGGACCTGGTTCCGCTCTTCCGCTTTGACGAATCCCGACATTCCGGAAGCCGATTCACGATATGAGCAAGCGCGATTACTACGAAGTGCTGGGCGTGGCCCGCACCGCCAACGAAGAAGAGCTGAAGAAGGCTTACCGCCGCTGCGCGATGAAGTTCCATCCGGACCGAAATCCGGGGGATGCGGCCGCCGAAGCCTCCTTCAAGGAGTGCAAGGAAGCCTACGAGGTGCTGTCCGACGGCAACAAGCGCCGGATGTATGACAGCCACGGTCATGCCGCGTTCGAGCACGGCATGGGCGGGGGCGGTCCGGGTGGTCCGGACATGAACGATATCTTCGGCGACATCTTCGGCAACATCTTCGGTGGTGCCGGCGGCGGTCCGCGCCAGGCACGCCGCGGTGCCGACATCGGTTACGTGATGGAGCTGGACCTGGAAGAAGCGGTGCGTGGCGTCGAGCGCCGCATCGAGATCCCGACGCTGGCCGAATGCGGCGATTGCGATGGCAGTGGCTCGGAAGACGGCAAGGTGGAGACCTGCAACGTCTGCCACGGCCGCGGCCAGGTGCGCATCCAGCGCGGCATCTTCGCCATGCAGCAGGCCTGCCACAACTGCGGCGGCCGCGGCCAGATCATCGCCAAGCCCTGCAAGACCTGCCACGGCAATGGCCGTGTCGAGGAAGACAAGGTGCTGTCGGTGAAGGTGCCGGCGGGCGTCGACACCGGCGATCGCATCCGCTTGGCTGGCGAGGGCGAAGCGGGGCCGGCCGGCACGTCGCCGGGCGACCTGTACGTGGAAGTGCGCGTGCGCGAGCACCCCATCTTCCAGCGCGATGGCGACGATCTGCATTGTGAAGTGCCGATCCGCATCTCGCAGGCGGCGCTCGGCGATACCGTGCGCGTGGCGACGCTGGGTGGCGAAGCGGAGATCCGCATTCCGGCAGAGACCCAGACCGGCAAACTGTTCCGCCTGCGCGGCAAGGGCGTGCGTTCGGTGCGCAGCCGCAGCGAGGGCGATCTGTATTGCCGCGTGGTGGTCGAGACGCCGGTCAACCTGACCAACGACCAGCGCAGGCTGCTGGAGCAGTTCGAGGCCACCTTCGTCGGTGAGGAAGCGCGCAAGCACTCGCCGAAGTCCGCCACCTTCATGGACGGCGTGAAGGGCTTCTGGGACCGGATGACGTCCTGAATTTTCAACGCAAGCGTTGAACGGTAGCGCCGGGCCATGCCCGGCGTTTCTGTGCATGGGTTCAGCGGAAGAACGCCGCCGGGGTCTGCCCCAGCTGGCGCTTGAACATGCTGGTGAACGCGCTGGGGCTGTCGTAGCCCATCGCCAGTGCGACATCGATGACCTTCTCGCCGGTCGCCAGCCGTTCCATTGCCGCCAGCAGCCGCGCCTGCTGCCGCCACTGGCCGAAGGTCATGCCCAGTTCGTTGGCGAAGTGGCGCTGGATGGTTTTCACATCCACTTCCAGTGACTGCGCCCAGTCCTGCAGCGTGGCGTCATCGCCGGGGTGCTTCTGCAGGTGCTGGCAGATCCGCTGCAGGCGCGGATTGGTAGGCGCGGGCAGGTGCAGCGGCAATACGTCCATGCGATGCAGCTCGTCCAGCAGAAGGCGCACCAGGCGGCCATCGCGGCTGTCTTCGATGTGCTCGCCCTTGATCAGGGTGGCTGCCTGCAGCAGTTCGCGCAGCAGCGGCGCCACCTGTACCGCGAACGGTTCGGCCGGCAGTTGCGGGGCGAATGATGGGTCGATGTACAGGCTGCGCATGTGCACGGCGGCAATGCAGTCCACCGCGTGCACCATGCCGGCCGGCATCCAGATCGCACGGGTGGAGGGCACGACCCAGCGACCGACTTCCGAGCGCACCACCATCAGCCCGGAGATGGCATAGACCAGCTGGTGGCGCTGGTGCTTGTGGCCTGCGATATGGGTGCCGGCCGGATACTGGGTAACCCGGTAGGTGACCGGGCGATGCAGCGGCACATCGCGCCACGGCGCAGCCGGATCGACGTCACCGCCAATGTCCTTTTTGCGATAGGCCATGACCCGAACGCGGCAGAAGGGAGGGGAAGGCAACCGTAGCATGCGGAACCGCCCTCAAATCTGACTGCGTCCATGTCGACTCTGGCTTCCCCTGCAACGACCTCCCGCCCGGTGGCGCCCGGCGTACTGGCCGCCATCTCCACCTCGCATGTCGTCAACGACATGATGCAGTCGTTGATCCTGGCGATCTATCCGGTCATCAAGGGCGGCTTCAATCTCAGCTTCACCCAGATCGGCCTGATCACGCTGACCTACCAGCTCACCGCGTCGATCTTCCAACCGCTGGTGGGGATGCATACCGACCGCCATCCAGCGCCGTACTCGTTGCCGATCGGCATGGCCTCGACGCTGTGCGGGATGCTGCTGCTCGGCTTCGCGCCGAACTATGCGATGGTCCTGATGGCCGCCGCGCTGGTCGGCATCGGATCGGCGATCTTCCACCCGGAAGCGTCGCGCATCGCACGGCTGGCGTCCGGCGGGCGCCATGGCTTCGCACAGTCGGTGTTCCAGGTCGGCGGCAACTTCGGTACCGCGCTGGGGCCGCTGATTGCCGCCGCCGTGATCGTGCCGTACGGCCAGCATGCGGCCTCATGGTTTGCCGGTGCTGCGCTGGTCGGCATCGCCCTGCTGACCTATGTGAGCCGCTGGTATGCGCTGCACCTGGGCGCACCCCGCCCGGCCGGCGTGGCGGCGGTGGCGTCGCGGCATCCTCCGCGCACCGTGGCCAAGGTGCTGGCGATCCTGCTGGTGCTGATCTTCAGCAAGTACTTCTACATGGCCAGCATCGGCAGCTACTTCACCTTCTACCTGATCCACCATTTCGGCATTCCGGTGGCGCAGGCGCAGCTGCACCTGTTCGCGTTCCTGGTGGCATCCGCCGCCGGTGGCTTCCTCGGTGGCCCGCTGGGTGACCGCATCGGTCGCAAGCCGATCATCTGGACCTCGATCCTGGGCGTAGCGCCGTTCGCACTGGCGTTGCCGCATGCGGATCTGCTGTGGACCACGGTGCTGGCGGTGCTGATCGGTTTCGTGTTGTCGTCTGCCTTCTCTGCCATCGTGGTCTATGCGCAGGAGATGATGCCGCACCGGATCGGCATGGTGTCGGGCCTGTTCTTCGGTTTTGCGTTCGGCATGGGCGGCCTGGGCGCGGCGGTGCTGGGCCTGCTGGCGGACAGGACCAGCATCGAATACGTCTATCACCTGACGGCGTTCCTGCCGCTGCTCGGCATCGTGGCGGCATGGCTGCCGCCGTCGCGGCCTGCTGCTCACTGAGGGAGGGTGGGTTTGCAGGGCTTGCAGCCCTGCACCTGCAGAGGCAACGGCAACAACCGAAGCGCGCTATCCGTGGATTGGCGGGGTGGGTCCGGTTGGCGGGGGACGCTGCAAGTACGTCCATGTAAGCTCGGTCGCCGCATCCATGCGGCTCACGCCCCCGCAACC
>NZ_JASGBV010000061.1:0-22600 GCF_030053245.1 Stenotrophomonas sp. RS-48 | reverse complement strand
GGCCCGGCGCTACCGGCGCGTCATTTCGAGGGCTGGATGCGGACCCGCACTTCTTCCTGTTCCGGCGCGGGCTGCTGCGGTTGCGTCTGTGGGGCGGGGGCGGGTGCTGCGGGGGCCGGGCCACCGCGGTGGCGCAGGCCGATCACCAGCGCCACGCCAGCGATCACCACCAGCAGTGCGATGCGGATCCGCCAGGCCCAGGTGCGCCCGCCGCTGCCGGCATCCGGCGTGTCGCGGAACGCGAACTCGGCCGTGGGATGGTCGCGGCGGGTGGTATCGAGCAGGCGTGCATCGCGCAGGATGTCGCGCGCACGCGGCTGGTCGTCGGCGCGCACGATCCAGACCGCTGGATAGCCCTGCGTATTGCCCAGGTCGGTATAGCTGAACTGGCCGCGCCGCCGGGTCTTGTACGAACGACCATTGGTCACCTTCACTTCGATGCCATGGCTGCGCAGGAGCTCGGCCACGCCCTCGACGGTTTCCACACGCTGGCTGCTGAAGATCTGACGCATCGGATCAGTCCTTGGCCGGCACGGCGGCCGCTGCAGTCTGGTCGGGAACCACGCGGATCAGGCCCTCCTGTGCCGTGCTGGCCACCAGCACGCCATTGCGGGTGAAGAACTGGCCGCGGGCGAGGCCGCGCGAATCCTGCGCACTGGGGCTGTCCAGCGAATAGAGCAGCCAGTCGTCGGCGCGGAACGGGCGGTGGAACCAGATCGCGTGGTCGAGCGAGGCCATCTGCACGTGCGGATGGTAGTAGCTGATGCCGTGCGGGAAGGTCGCCGTGCCCAGCAGATGGAAGTCGGACGCGTAGGCCAGCAGCGCCTGGTGCAGCTCGGGGGCATCGCCGACCGGTTCGCTCAACCGCATCCAGACCTGGTGATAGGGCGGGCGCTTGGGCGGATTCAGTTCGTCGCGGGGATAGACGTGGCGGAACTCGAACGGGCCACCGCGCGAGAGCCAGCGCTGCACTTTGATCGGCAGCCGCTCCAGCACTTCGGCCGGCAACGGGCGGTTCGGCTCGATGTCTTCCGGTTGCGGCACTTCGGGCATCTTGTGCTGGTGCTCGGCACCGGTCTCCGCCTGCTGGAACGAGGCAGCACAGAAGAAGATCACCTTGCCATGCTGGATCGCGGTCACCCGGCGCACGGAGAAGCTGCCGCCATCGCGGGTGCGGTCCACGTCATAGACGATCGGATGGTCGATGTTGCCGGCCCGCAGGAAATACGCGTGCAGCGAATGCACATGGCGCCCGTTGTCGACCGTGGCCTGGGCGGCGGCCAGCGCCTGGCCCAGCACCTGCCCGCCGAACACGTACTTGGTGCCGATGTCGCGGCTTTGTCCGCGGAACAGGTTGTCCTCCAGCCGCTCCAGGGTGAGCAGGTCGATCAGCTCGGAGACGACGGGTTCGGGCGTGTCGTTCAAGGGGGCGGCCACAACAATGAAGAGGCCTTGATTATACCGGTCCGGGGTCGGATCCCTTTCGCATTGCAGAAGGGGGCTGACCCCAGAGCGCGGAGACCGTTACTTGCCCAGCCGCGCCACCAGCGCCTGCAGGGCATTCTGTGCGTCCGGGGCGAACCAGGCCTCTACGAACCGGTCCAGCTGGATCAGGTCCGGGTGCAGCGCTTCGTGCAGATCATTGCGGGCCACGGCGCGGGTCAGCAGCATCGGCTGCCGCGGCTGCCTGAGCAGGTTCTGCAGCCAGGCCACGGCGCGGGCGACCACCAGATCGCCCTCGGCCAGTTCGTCGACCAGGCCGATCTGCAGCGCCTGCTCGGCCGGCACCAGGGCACCGGTGGTGAGCAGCACCCCCGCGCGGTGCACGCCGACGGTACGGCGCAGCAGGCGCTGGATGCCTTCCGGTGCGATCAGGCCGACCTGCACCTCGTTCAGTCCGATGGCATACGGGCGTGCCGGGTCGGCGCTGCGCGCCATCACCCGGTAATCGCAGCACAGGGCGAGCACGCAACCGCCGGCAGGGGCGTGGCCGGTGATCGCGGCGACCACCGGGATGCGGCTCTCGGCCAGCGTACGTACCGCGCCGAAGAAGGCATTCCAGGTATCCAGCAGCTTGTGCTTGTCATCGCCGTGGGAGAGCAGGTGTGGCACGTCCATGCCGCCGGTGAACACGCGCTCGCTGCCGGACAGCACGATGCCGTGCGCATCGTCGGCCATGGCCTGCTCGACGGCGTGGATCAGCTGCCGGCACAGGTCGGTGTCCAGCGCATTGACCGGCGGCCGCGCCAGGCGCAGTTCGCGGATGGGACCATGGTTGATCACCTCGATGAGCGTCGTCATGCTGCGGTCTCGTTGCGAAGAAGGAACGTGGGCGATGATAACCAAACCATTCGTTGGCGTACTGTTGCTTCTGTGTGCGTCCGCAGCAGCGGCGGCGGAATCACGCTGTGTGACGGTGGAGCAGGGCTGGGTGCGCCTGCCGCCGAACCCGGCCATGCCGATGACGGCGGGTTACGGGACGATCGTGAACCGCTGCGCAGCGCCGGTAACGGTGGTGGGCGCGGGCAGCAGGGCCTTCGGCGACGTGTCACTGCACGAGACCACCGTGGTCGACGGTGTCAGCCGGATGCGCGAAGTCGAACGGCTGCCGATTGCAGCCGGGGCGCGCACCGAGCTCAAGCCCGGTGGCCTGCACCTGATGCTGATGGAAGGCGAGGGAGCTTTGAAGGAAGGGCAGGTCGTGCCGCTGCAGTTGCAGCTGGAGGGCGGTGGCACCGCCAGCGCAACGCTGACGGTACGCAAGGCCGCTCCATGATGCAGCGCCCGTTCCGCCGGGCATCAGGGTCGGACCGGCGTCGGTAGCGCCGGGCCATGCCCGGCGGGGTGGGGCCGACCCGGGCCGGCACCCACCCGCAGTGCATCAGCTCGATGCGCTGCGGATCGCGTCCGGCAGCGGCGCGCTTTTGCCGGTCTGGGTATCCATCCAGACCACCACCACGTTGCCATCGGAGTACAGCTTCGACTCGTCCTGCTGGTCGACGATGCGGTGACCGATGGTGACGCTGCTGTTGCCCAGTCGCTCGACGAACAGTTCGACCAGGATGTCGTTGGGCCACACGATCGGCAGCCGGTAGTTGACGTTGGTCGCGGCCACCACCGGCGCGATGCGGTCGGTCATCGACACGCCTTCCACGCCCAGCATCCAGCGCACGCGCGCTTCCTCCAGGTAGGAGATGTACTTGGCGTTGTTCACATGGCCCATGCTGTCCATGTCGCGCCAGCGCACGCTGATCGGGATGCGGGCCAGGATCTTGTGTTCGCTGCTCATCAGGCGTCCTTCTTCTTGGTCGTGCTCTTGCTGGCCTTGCCGGTGCTCTTGGCGGCCACGGCCTTCTTCGCCACCTTCTCCGGCTTCACCTTGCGCGGCGGCCGGGCGTCGGGCTTGTTGGCCACGGCGGCCGGCTGCTCCGGGCGCGCACTGGTGGACGGCAGCATGCGTGCCAGGAACTGCCCGGTGTACGACTGCGGGCAGGCGGCCACGTCTTCCGGCGTGCCGGTGACCAGGATGGTGCCACCCCGGTGGCCGCCTTCCGGCCCCAGGTCGACGATCCAGTCGGCGGTCTTGATCACATCGAGGTTGTGCTCGATCACCACCACCGTGTTGCCTTCGTCGCGCAGCTTGTGCAGCACGCCCAGCAGCGCTTCGATGTCGTGGAAGTGCAGGCCGGTGGTCGGTTCATCGAGGATGTACAGGGTGCGGCCGGTATCGCGGCGCGACAGCTCCTTGGACAGCTTCACGCGCTGCGCTTCACCACCGGACAGCGTGGTCGCGCTCTGTCCCAGCTTGATGTAGCTCAGGCCGACATCCACCAGCGTTTCCAGCTTGCGCGCGATCGACGGCACGGGCTCGAACAGCTTCAGCGCATCTTCGACGGTCATTTCCAGCACGTCGTTGATGTTGAAGCCCTTGTACAGGATCTCCAGCGTTTCGCGGTTGTAGCGCTTGCCGTGGCAGACATCGCAGGGCACATACACGTCCGGCAGGAAGTGCATCTCGACCTTGATCAGGCCATCACCCTGGCACGCCTCGCAGCGTCCGCCGCGCACGTTGAAGCTGAAACGACCCGGTGAATAACCACGCGCACGCGCTTCGGGCACCTGTGCGAACAGCTCGCGCAGCGGGGTGAACAGGCCGGTGTAGGTGGCCGGGTTCGAGCGCGGGGTGCGGCCGATCGGCGACTGGTCGATGTCCACGACCTTGTCGAACAGGTCCAGGCCATCGATCTCCTTGTACGGGGCGACCGGGTGCGAGGAGCCGTTGATCTCGTTGGCGGCCAGCGAGAACAGGGTGTCATTGATCAGCGTCGACTTGCCCGAGCCGGACACGCCGGTCACGCAGGTCAGCAGGCCCGAGGGAATCGACAGGTCCACCCCCTTCAGGTTGTTGCCGCTGGCGCCGCGCAGATGCAGGGTCATCTTCGGATTCGGCCGGTGCCGGCGCGCCGGGATCTCGATCGAGCGCTTGCCGGACAGGTACTGGCCCGTCAGCGAACGGGGCGCATCCAGGATGTCCTGCAGGGTGCCCTGGCCGACGATCTCGCCACCGTGCACGCCCGCGCCCGGGCCGATGTCCAGCACGTAGTCGGCCAGGCGGATCGCATCTTCGTCATGCTCGACCACGATCACCGTGTTGCCGAGGTCGCGCAGGCGGGTGAGGGTGCCCAGCAGGCGTTCGTTGTCGCGCTGGTGCAGGCCGATCGACGGCTCGTCGAGCACGTACATCACGCCGACCAGGCCGGCACCGATCTGGCTGGCCAGGCGGATGCGCTGTGCCTCGCCACCGGAGAGGGTATCGGCCTTGCGCTCCAGAGTGAGGTAGTCCAGGCCCACGTCGACCAGGAAGCCCAGGCGTTCGCCGATCTCCTTGACGATCTTTGAGGCGATCTCGCCGCGCCAGCCCGGCAGGCTCAGTTCGCTGAAGAACTTCAGGGCTTCGTCGATCGGCAGCACCACCAGGTCCGGCAGCGGCCGGTCGGCCACGAACACGTTGCGCGCAGCCTTGTTCAGGCGGGCACCGTTGCACTCGGGGCAGGCGCGCTCGCTGATGTACTTGCCGAGCTCCTCCTGCACGGCCGCCGACTCGGTTTCCTTGTAGCGGCGTTCCAGGTTGGGAATGATGCCCTCGAAGCGGTGCTTGCGCTGGGTGCGGCCGCCGGCTTCGGTGAAGTAGGTGAACGTGATCGCGTCCTCGCCGCTGCCATACAGCACGGCCTGCTGCACCTTGGCCGGCAGCGAGTTCCAGGCGGCATCGACGTCGAACTTGTAGTGACGTGCCAGCGAGGCGATCAGCTGGAAATAGTACGCATTGCGACGGTCCCAGCCACGTACTGCGCCGGCGGCCAGGGACAGCTCGGGATGCACGACCACGCGCGAGGGATCGAAGAATTCGGCCATGCCCAGGCCATCACAACCGGGGCAGGCGCCCATCGGCGCGTTGAACGAGAACAGGCGCGGTTCCAGCTCCGGCAGCGAGTAATCGCAGACCGGGCAGGAGTATTTGGAGGAGAACAGGGTCGGCGCGCTGGCGGTGTTGTCCAGGCTCTGCACCGAGGCCATGCCGTCGCCGAGTTTCAGCGCGGTCTCGAAGCTCTCGGCCAGGCGCTGCTTGATGTCCTCGCGCGGGCGGAAGCGGTCGATCACCGCCTCGATGGTGTGCTTCTGGCGCAGCGCCAGCGGCGGCACCGCGTCGATCTCATGCAGCTCGCCATCCACGCGCACGCGCACGAAGCCCTGTGCGCGCAGCTGGTCGAATACCTGCGCGTGTTCGCCCTTGCGATCGCGGATCACCGGGGCCAGCAGCATGTAGCGCTGTTCCGGGTCCAGCGTCAGCACCTGGTCGACCATCTGGCTGACCGTCTGCGCTTCCAGCGGATAGCCGTGGTCGGGGCAGCGCGGCGTGCCGACGCGGGCGTACAGCAGGCGCAGGTAGTCGTAGATCTCGGTGATCGTGCCGACCGTCGAGCGCGGGTTGTGCGACGTCGACTTCTGCTCGATCGAGATCGCCGGAGACAGGCCCTCGATGTGGTCCAGGTCCGGCTTCTCCATCACGCTCAGGAACTGCCGGGCGTAGGCCGACAGCGACTCGACGTAGCGACGCTGGCCTTCGGCGTAGATCGTGTCGAAAGCCAGCGACGACTTGCCCGAGCCGGACAGGCCGGTGATCACGATCAGCTTGTCGCGGGGCAGGTCGAGGTCGAGGTTCTTCAGGTTGTGCGTCCGCGCGCCGCGGATGCGGATGAAATCCATCGCCATGGGGAATCCGGTTGTGGGGGCGTTGGCTGGGTGCCGGGCCAGCAGGGAACGGCAATCGGTCAGCCTACCGAGGTGACCAGATGGGGGCAATGGGCGACAATGCCAGCCCGGTGTCTCACCTTCTGAGACAGGCCGACAGGTGGGGGTCAGATCCCTTTTCACAACGTGAAAAGGGATCTGACCCCGTTCCGGCCGGGCCTCCCAGGCCGTTCAGGGGTTGACTTGACCCGCGGCCGTTGATCTGCGTACAATTCCGCTCCTGTCCGCCCTCGATGGCGGCAGCTCAGACCACAATAACTACAGAGGAAGGCCTGGTCATGTACGCAGTACTGGTCACCGGCGGTAAGCAATACCGCGTGGCGCAGGGCGAAAAGCTCCGCGTTGAAAAGCTCGAAGTCGAAGTCGGCAGCGAGATCAAGTTCGACAACATCCTGATGCTGGGCGACAGCGATGGCGTGAAGCTGGGCGATGCGCTGAAGGGCGCCGCCGTCACCGCCAAGGTTCTGTCCCAGGGTCGTGCTGACAAGGTCCGGATCATCAAGTTCCGTCGCCGCAAGCACCACATGAAGCGCCAGGGTCACCGTCAGTACTACACCGAAATCGAGATCACCGGCATCGCCGGCTAAGCATCAGGAGAAGCAGTCATGGCACATAAAAAGGGCGTAGGCTCCTCGCGCAACGGTCGCGACTCCAACCCGAAGTACCTCGGCGTCAAGATCTTCGGCGGCCAGGCCATCGAAGCAGGCAACATCATCGTGCGCCAGCGCGGCACCCAGTTCCACCCGGGTTCCGGCGTCGGCCTGGGCCGTGACCACACCCTGTTCGCCCTCGTGGACGGCAAGGTGGAGTTCTCGGTCAAGGGTCCGAAGAAGCGTCGCACCGTCAGCATCGTCTCGGCCGAAGCCTGATCCAGGCATCCGCCGGCACCCGTGCCCCGGCATGGGAATGCTGCATGAAGAGCCCCGCTTCGGCGGGGCTTTTCGTTAGAGTAAAAGCAAGACCGGCTGCGCCGGGTTGCCCGCCATCGGCTGGCATTACATTCAAGGCGACGGCAGGTTGGCCGCGCCCATCGCAGGCATCGAAACAATGAAACTGGTAGACGAAGCAGAAATCGAAGTGTTCGCCGGCAACGGCGGCAACGGCTGCATTGGCTTCCGTCGCGAGAAGTTCATTCCGCTCGGCGGCCCGGACGGCGGCGACGGCGGTGCGGGCGGCAGCGTGTACATCCGCGCCGACGAAAACCTGAACACCCTGGTCGACTTCCGCCATGACCGCATCTTCAGGGCGCAGCGCGGCGAGAACGGCATGGGCCGGCAGGCCTACGGCAAGGGTGGCGAAGATCTGACCATCACCGTGCCGGTCGGCACCGTGGTCATCAACGTCGCCACCGATGAAATCATCGGCGACCTGACCCAGCACAACGACCGCCTGCTGGTGGCCAAGGGCGGCAGGGGCGGCCTGGGCAACATGCACTTCAAGAGCTCGACCAACCGTTCGCCGCGCCAGGCGCTGCCGGGCGAGCCGGGCGAAGAGCGCACGCTGAAGCTGGAACTGAAGCTGCTGGCCGACGTCGGCCTGCTGGGCTTCCCCAATGCCGGCAAGAGCACCCTGATCCGCGCTGTCTCGGCGGCGACGCCGAAGGTGGCCGACTACCCGTTCACCACGCTGTACCCGAATCTGGGCGTGGTGAAGGTCGAGAACTACCGCAGCTTCGTGATCGCCGACATTCCGGGCCTGATCGAGGGTGCGGCCGACGGTGCCGGCCTGGGCGCGCAGTTCCTGCGCCACCTGCAGCGCACCCGCCTGCTGCTGCACCTGGTGGACATCTCGCCGATGGAGGGTGGCGTGGAAGGCATCTCCCCGGTCGAGCAGGTGCGCGCGATCGAGCGCGAGCTGGAAAAGCACGATCCGGAACTGCTGCAAAAGCCGCGCTGGCTGGTGCTGAACAAGGCTGACCTGATGTTCGAGGACGAGGCCAAGGCGGCGGCCGAACAGATCGTGGCCGAGCTGGGCTGGAAGGAGCCCTGGTTCCTGGTTTCCGCCCTGGGGCGCGAAGGTACCTTCCCGATCATGAGCCGGATCATGGCCTTCTTCGATCGGCAGAAGGAAGAGGAGCTGGAGGCCCGCAACGCGCAGTAAGGGCGTTGTGGCTCCCGCCAGAAAAGCCCGGCTTCGGCCGGGTTTTTTTGTTGGTTGCGATGCAGGCAGCAGCCGAGCATGGGCTCGGCTCTACGGAAAACGGGGCAGGCGGCGGAGTGCAGGCAACAAAAAACCCGGCCGGAGCCGGGCTTTTGCGTGTCGCCGGGACGGCAGCCCCGGCGGCAACCGGATCAGGCGGCCTTGAGGGCCTTGATGCGGTCGTTCAGGCGGCTCTTGTGGCGAGCAGCCTTGTTCTTGTGGATCAGGCCACGCGCGCTGAAGCGATCCAGGATCGGCTGGGCAACGGCGAAGGCGGCTTCGGCGCCGGCGGCATCGTTGGCGTCCAGCGCCTTGATCACTTTCTTGACAGCGGTGCGCAGCATCGAGCGCTGAGCCACGTTGCGCGCGTTGCGCACGACGGTCTGCTTGGCGCGCTTCTTGGCGGACTTGATATTGGCCACGGTGGTGGTTTCCTGAAAAAATCGGTGTTATGGGAACAGCAAGCTGGCTAGTATGATGGCGCGGGAAATGTACGTCAAGTCGATTGTCAAGAGGGACGTTGAGTGAGTTCACCGAAGATGTTGCGGGGCCTGCTGTCGTTCAGCAGCATGACCATGGTCTCGCGGGTGCTCGGACTTGTCCGGGACCAGGTGATCACCACCACGTTCGGCACCAATGCGGTCACCGATGCGTTCTGGGTGGCGTTCAGGGTACCCAATTTCCTGCGCCGCCTGTTCGCCGAAGGCTCCTTCGCCACCGCCTTCGTGCCGGTGTTCACCGAGGTGAAGGAGACCCGCAGCCACACCGAACTGCGCGAACTGATGTCACGCGTGGCGGGCACCTTGGGCGGGACGCTGCTGGTGGTCACCGCGCTGGCGTTGATCTTCGCTCCCCAGCTGGCGGTGGCGTTCTCAAGTGGCGCTGATACCGACCCGGTCAAACAGACCCTGCTGGTCGATCTGTTCCGCCTGACCTTCCCGTTCCTGTTGTTCGTCTCGCTCACCGCGCTGGCCGGCGGGGCGCTGAACAGCTTCCAGCGCTTTGCGATGCCGGCGCTGACCCCGGTCATCCTCAACCTGTGCATGATCGCCGGCGCGCTGTGGTTGGCGCCGCAACTCGGCGGCACCCCGGAAAAGCAGATCCTGGCGCTGGGCTGGGCCGTGCTGGCGGCCGGTATCCTGCAGTTGCTGTTCCAGCTGCCCTCGCTCAAGGGCATCAATCTGCTGACCCTGCCGCGCTGGGGCTGGAACCACCCGGGTGTGCGCAAGGTGCTGACCCTGATGGTGCCGACCCTGTTCGGTTCCTCGGTGGCGCAGATCAACCTGCTGCTGGACACCCTGATCGCCGCCAAGCTGACGGACGGCTCGCAGTCCTGGCTGTCCCTGGCCGACCGCTTCCTGGAGTTGCCGCTGGGGGTGTTCGGCGTGGCCCTGGGCACGGTGATCCTGCCGGCGTTGGCCCGCCACCACGTCAGCACCGACCGCGAGGGCTTCTCGCGCTCGCTCGACTGGGGCCTGCGCATGACCCTGCTGATCTCGGTGCCGGCCATGCTGGGCCTGGTGCTGCTGGCTGAACCGCTGATCGCCACGCTGTTCCAGTACCGCCAGTTCACCGCCTTCGACACCCGCATGACCGCGCTGTCGGTGTATGGCCTGAGCTTCGGCCTGCCGGCCTTCGCCCTGTTGAAGGTGGTCCTGCCGGCCTTCTATGCCCGCCAGGATACCCGCACCCCGGTACGTGCCGGCGTGGCCGCGCTGGTGGCCAACATGGTGTTCAACTTCGTCCTGCTGGCCGTGCTGTATCAGGTGATGGTGCCGGACGCGCTGAAGGCGCAGGGTGTAATGACGGCCATCGGCAAGCAGCCCGGCCTGCATCTGGCGCTGGGCATTGCCAGTGCGTTGTCCAGTTACCTGAACCTGGGCCTGCTGTGGTACTGGCTGGGCAAGACCGATGTCTACCAGCGCCTGCCGGGCTGGGGCAGCTACCTCGTGCGGCTGCTGGTGGCGTGCGCGTGCATGGTCGGCGTGCTGCTGGCCCTGCTGTACTGGATGCCGGCCTTCACCGGGATGGACAAATGGCACCGGATCGGCGGCCTGATCCTGCTGGTGGGGGGCGGTGGCCTGACCTATCTGTTGGCGATGCTGGCCATGGGCTTCCGCCCGCGCGATCTGCGCGGGCATTGATCGTCGCCTGCGGCGGCTATACTTCAGGGTTACACCATTGAAGCGGCGGCCCCGGGTGGGCCGGAACGGGAGTTGATGAGCAGGCTGTTCAGAAGCGTCGAGGGCGGGGAGCTGCTCCCCAACGGAAGCGTGGTCTGCATCGGTGCATTCGACGGCCTCCATCTGGGGCATCGTGCACTGGTGCGGCATGCCGTTGCGCGCGCGCGCGCCTTGGGCGTGGCTGCGGTGGCCGTGGCGTTCGAACCGTTGCCCCGTGAGTTCTTCGCCCAGGGCACACCACCACCGCGCTTGACGCTGGCACGCAGCAAGGTCGAGATGCTGCGCGAGCTGGGGGTCGACGCGGTGGGGCTGCTGCGCTTCGATGCAGCGATGGCGGCGATGCCGGCCGAAACCTTCGTCCGCCAGCTGCTGGTGCGGCGACTGAATGCCCGCGAAGTGTGGATCGGGCCGGAGTTCTGCTTCGGCAACCGTCGCCGCGGTGATCTGGCCCTGCTGCAGAAGCTGGGTGGCGAGCTGGGCTTCAGCGCGGGCGAGATCGAGGCGGTCGACCTGCACGGCGAGCGCATTTCCAGTACCCGCATCCGCCAGCTGCTGCAGTCCGGCGATTTCGCCCGGGCCGGCGATCTGCTCGGTCGCCCCTACGCGATCAGCGGGCGCGTGGTGCGTGGTCGCCAGCTCGGCCGCACGCTGGGCTTCCCGACCGCCAACCTGCGTTTCCCCAAGACCCCGGCGTTGTCGGGCATCTACGCGACCTGGGTGCACGGTGTGTTCGACCAGCCCTGGCCGTCGGTGTCCAGCTTCGGCACGCGGCCGACGGTGGAGGGCGTGGAGCCGCTGCTGGAAGCCCACCTGTTCGATTTCCAGGGTGACCTGTACGGTCGCCACATCGACGTTGAATTCGTCGCCAAGCTGCGTGACGAAGAGAAGTTCAATGATCTGGCGGCACTGACCGACCAGATGCACCGCGACGCCGAGCAGGCGCGCGCCATCCTTTCCGAACATAGATTGCGAGCCACTGCGTGAGCCAGGACTACAAGACCACCCTGAACCTGCCAGCCACCGATTTCCCGATGCGCGGCGACCTGCCCAAGCGCGAGCCGGGCATTCTGGCGCGGTGGGAGGAGCAGGGGCTCTACCAGCAGTTGCGCGACAACGCCGCCGGCCGCCCGCTGTTCGTGCTGCACGACGGCCCGCCGTATGCCAACGGCCGCATCCACCTGGGCCACGCGGTCAACAAGATCCTGAAGGACATCATCGTCAAGTCGCGCTACCTGGCCGGTTTCGATGCGCCCTACGTGCCCGGCTGGGACTGCCACGGCCTGCCGATCGAGATCGCGGTGGAAAAGAAGTGGGGCAAGGTCGGCGTGAAGCTCGATGCGGTTGAATTCCGGCAGAAGTGCCGTGAGTTCGCCGAGGAGCAGATCGACATCCAGCGCGTGGACTTCAAGCGTCTGGGCGTGACCGGTGACTGGGACAACCCGTACAAGACCCTGAGCTTCGACTTCGAGGCCAACGAGATCCGCGCACTGGCCAAGGTGGTGGCCAATGGCCACCTGGTGCGGGGTGCCAAGCCGGTGTACTGGTGCTTCGACTGCGGTTCGGCGCTGGCCGAAGCCGAGATCGAATACCAGGAAAAGGAATCGCCGGCGATCGACGTGGCATACCCCGCGCGCGATCCGCAGGCCATCGGCCAGGCATTCGGCGTGAGCGTGCCGGCCGATGTGGACGTGGCGGTGCCGATCTGGACCACCACGCCGTGGACGCTGCCGGCGTCGCTGGCCGTGTCGCTGGGTGCGGACATCCGTTACGTGCTGGCCGAAGGTCCGGCGCACAACGGCAAGCGCCGCTGGCTGGTGCTTGCCGCTGCGCTGGCTGGACGTGCGCTGCAGCGCTACGGCGTCGAGGAGGTGGTACTGCACGGCGAAACCACGGGCGCTGCACTGGAAAACCAGCTGCTGTCGCATCCGTTCTATGCCGGGCGCGCGATCCCGCTGCTCAACGGCGACCATGTGTCCGACGAAGACGGTACCGGTGCGGTGCACACCGCTCCTGGACATGGCCAGGAAGACTACGTGGTCAGCCAGAAGTACGGCCTGCTCGACACGTACAACGCCGGCCAGGTGACGCCGATCGATGGCCGTGGCGTGTACCTGGAATCGACGCCGCCGGCCGGTGACGTGGTACTGGCCGGCCAGCACCTGTGGAAGGCGCAGGAGGCCATCATCGGCGTGCTGCGCGACAACGGCACGCTGCTGGCCTTCCACCCGATCCGCCACAGCTATCCGCACTGCTGGCGCCACAAGACGCCGGTGGTGTTCCGTGCCACCCCGCAGTGGTTCATCTCGATGGACAAGGCCAACCTGCGCAGCGATGCGCTGGCCGCGATCGACACCGTCGGCTGGTTCCCGGCCTGGGGCAAGGCGCGCATCCAGAGCATGGTCGATGGCCGTCCGGACTGGACGATCTCGCGCCAGCGCACCTGGGGCGTGCCGATCGCACTGTTCACCCATCGCCAGACCGGCGAGATCCACCCGCGCTCGGTGGAGCTGATGCAGCAGGTTGCCGACCGTGTCGAAGCCGAGGGCATCGACGTGTGGTACTCGCTGGATGCAACCGAACTGCTGGGCGCCGAAGCGGTCGACTACGAGAAGGTCACCGACATCCTCGACGTCTGGTTCGACTCGGGTGTCACCCATGAAGGCGTGCTGGCCGCGCGTGGCTTCGGCAAGCCGGCCGACCTGTACCTGGAAGGCTCGGACCAGCACCGCGGCTGGTTCCAGTCGTCGCTGCTGACCGGCGTGGCAATCGACAGGCGCGCGCCCTACAAGCAGTGCCTCACCCACGGTTTCACCGTGGACGAGCACGGTCGCAAGATGTCCAAGTCGCTGGGCAACGGCATCGAGCCGCAGGACATCATGAACAAGCTGGGCGCGGACATCCTGCGCCTGTGGATCGCCTCGGCCGACTACAGCAACGAGATGTCGCTGTCGCAGGAAATCCTCAAGCGCAATGCCGACGCCTACCGTCGCCTGCGCAACACCGCGCGCTTCCTGCTCGGCAACCTGGACGGTTTCGATCCGGCCCGGGACCTGCGCCCGCTCGACCAGATGGTCGCGCTGGACCGCTGGATCGTGCATCGCGCGTGGGAACTGCAGGAGAAGATCAAGGCGGCCTACGACGGCTACAACATGGCCGAGATCGTGCAGCTGCTGCTGAACTTCTGCAGCGTGGACCTGGGCTCGCTGTACCTGGACGTCACCAAGGACCGCCTGTACACGATGCCGACCGACTCGCACGGTCGCCGTTCGGCGCAGAGCGCGATGTATCACATCGCCGAGGCGTTCACCCGCTGGGTGGCACCGATCCTGACCTTCACCGCCGACGAGCTGTGGGGCTACCTGCCGGGCACGCGCACCGGCCACGTGCTGTTCACCACCTGGTACGAGGGCCTGGCGCCGCTGCCGGCGGATGCCCAGCTCAACGCTGCCGATTTCGACCAGCTGCTGGCCGTGCGCGAGCAGGTGGCCAAGGTGCTCGAGCCGATGCGTGCCAACGGCGCGATCGGTGCCGCCCTGGAGGCCGAGATCACCGTGGCCGCCAGCGAAGAGCAGGCGGCGCGCTGGCAGCCGCTGGCCGACGAACTGCGCTTCCTGTTCATCAGCGGTGACGTGCAGGTGCGTCCGGCAACCACCGACGAGGTGTTCGTCAGTGCCCAGCCGACCACCAAGGCCAAGTGTGTGCGCTGCTGGCATCACCGCGCCGACGTCGGCAGTCATGCCGATCACCCGGAACTGTGCGGCCGTTGCGTGAGCAACATCGACGGCGCTGGCGAAGTTCGGAGCTGGTTCTGATGAGCGCCGCCCGTCCGCATCCCAACGCTCTGGTCTGGCTGCTGCTGTCGGCGGCCATCATCGGCCTGGACCAGTGGTCCAAGGCCTGGGTCCTGTCGAGCCTGCCGGAGTTCCAGCCGGTGGTGGTCATCGATGGCTTCTGGAACTGGTATCGCACCTACAACACCGGTGCCGCATTCAGTTTCCTCAGCGACGCCGGTGGCTGGCAGAAGTATTTCTTCACGGCGCTGGCGATCGCCATCAGCGGCCTGATGGCATGGTGGCTGCGTGGCACCGCCCGTGGCAACTGGAAGGCCGCCGTTCCCTATGCGCTGATCATCGGCGGGGCGATCGGCAACGTGATCGACCGCCAGGTGCACGGTCATGTCGTCGATTTCATCCAGTGGTACGTTGGCAGCTATACCTGGCCGGCGTTCAACATCGCCGACTCGGCCATCGTGGTCGGTGCCATCGGCATCGCCCTGACCGGCCTGTTCGACGGCAGGTCCGCCAAAAAGGCGGATAATGCCACTCCGAAACCGTAAGCCGGCCGCTGCCGGGAGATTGAACTGATGGATGTGCTGCTCGCCAACCCGCGTGGTTTCTGTGCCGGTGTCGATCGTGCGATCGAGATCGTGAAGCGCGCGATCGAAACGCTCGGCGCGCCCATCTACGTCCGTCATGAGGTGGTGCACAACCGCTTCGTGGTCGATGATCTGAAGCAGCGCGGTGCGATCTTCGTCGAGGAACTGGACGAGGTGCCGGACAACAACACCGTCATCTTCAGTGCCCACGGTGTATCCCAGGCAGTGCGCCTGGAAGCGGAGCGTCGTGGCCTGAAGGTATTCGATGCTACCTGTCCGCTGGTCACCAAGGTCCACTTCGAAGTGGCGCGCCATTGCCGTGCGGGCCGCGACGTGGTGCTGATCGGCCACGCGGGCCATCCGGAAGTGGAAGGCACGATGGGGCAGTGGAACCAGGAAGCCGGTACCGGCCAGATCTACCTGGTGGAGGATGTGGAGCAGGTCGCCACGCTGCAGATCAACCAGCCCGAGAACTTCGCCTACACCACCCAGACCACGCTGTCCGTGGACGATACGCGCGGCATCATCGACGCCCTGCGCGAGCGCTTCCCGGCCATGCAGGGGCCGAAGAACGACGATATCTGCTACGCCACGCAGAACCGGCAGGACGCGGTACGTGACCTGGCCAAGCGCTGCGATCTGGTGCTGGTGGTCGGGTCCCCGAACAGCTCCAATTCCAACCGGCTGAGCGAGCTGGCACGGCGCGAAGGCGTCGAGAGCTACCTGATCGACGGCGCCCATGAGATCAACCCGGCCTGGGTGCAGGGCAAGCAGCACGTCGGCGTCACCGCCGGTGCGTCGGCACCGCAGGTGCTGGTTGATGGCGTGCTTGCGCGCCTGGCCGAGCTGGGCGCCGGCAGTGTGTCCGAGCTTGATGGCGAGCCGGAATCGATGGTGTTCGCGCTGCCGAAGGAACTGCGCCTGCGCCTGATCGACTGACCGGGAAAGGCCTCGTCCACGCACGGCGTGGATCTACTGAAACCGCTCTGGTGGGTGCAAACCAGCACAAGGTGGGTGCGAACCTTGGTTCGCACGCTCTTGGGCATGCGCGGATGGGCAGCCCGCCCATGACCTTTGGCCATGGGGCCGCGCACCACACAGGCCTAGCATCGGAGGATTCTCCGCTGTTGGAAGCCGCCCGATGAAGACCCGTGCCCTGGTGATGTCCGTGCTGTTCGCGCTGGCGGCCACACCCGCGCTGGCGCAGAGCCCGCCGCCGGCCGATGCCGCTGCGCACGGCCTGCTGCGCATCGACGTGGACGCGCGCGATCTGGCCCGGCGCATCTTCAAGGTGACCGCCACCGTGCCGGCAAAACCCGGCCCGATGACCCTGCTGTACCCGCAGTGGATTCCCGGCAACCATTCGCCCACCGGCCCGATCGACAAGCTCGCTGGCCTGCGCGTCACGGCCAATGGCAGGCCGCTGGCCTGGCAGCGGGACCAGTACAACGTCTATGCGTTCAAGGTCGATGTGCCGGAGGGCGTCAGCGAGATCGTGGCGCAGTTCGATTTCCTGTCCTCGCAGGGCGGCAACCAGGGCCGCGTGGTGATGACGCCGGAAATGCTCAACCTGCAGTGGAACGCCAATGCGCTGTATCCGGCCGGGATCGATGCCCGCCATCTGCAGGCCCAGGCCAGCGTGACCCTGCCGAAGGGCTGGAGCTACGCCACCGCGCTCGAAACAGTCCGGCGCGACGGTGACACGGTGGTGTTCAAGCCGATCACTTTCGACCATCTGGTCGATTCGCCGCTGTTCGCCGGTGAGCATTACCAGCGCATCGATCTGGACCCGGGCGCCAAGGCGCCGGTGCACCTGAACGTGTTCGCCGATGAAGCGAAGTCGCTGAAGCCGACCGAGGCACAGATCAAGGCGCACCGCGCCCTGGTGCAGCAGGCTGACCGCTTGTACGGCGCGCGCCACTACGACCATTACGAGTTCCTGCTGGCATTGACCGACCGTCTGGGCGGCATCGGGCTGGAGCATCATCGCTCCAGCGAGAACAGCGCTGCGCCGGGCTACTTCACCGAGTGGGATGACTCGGCATGGATGCGTGACCTGCTGCCGCACGAGTACACGCATTCCTGGAACGGCAAGTATCGCCGTGGCGCGGACCTGGCAACCGACAACTTCAACGTTCCGATGGGTGACAGCCTGCTGTGGGTGTACGAAGGCCAGACCCAGTTCTGGGGCCAGGTGCTGGCCGCCCGCTCGGGGTTGTGGTCCACCGATCAGGCGCGCGACATGCTGGCCAATGTTGCGGCGACCTATGATCGCGGTCGCCCGGGACTGGCCTGGCGGCCACTGCAGGACACCACCAACGACCCGACCATCGCCCAGCGGCGCACACTGCCGTATCGCAATTACCAGATGAGCGAGGACTACTACTCCGGCGGCCAGATGCTGTGGCTGGAAGTGGAGGGCAGGCTGCGCGCGCTGACCGGAAACCGGCGCAGCCTGGATGATTTTGCCCGTGCCTTCTTTGGCGTAGGCAACGGTGACTGGGACGTCAATCCGTATACGTTCGACGACGTGGTGGCGACCTTGAACGCCATTGCTCCGTACGACTGGGCCGGCTTCCTGCGGCAGCGCCTGGACGGCCACGGGTCGCTGACCGGCGGTCTGGAACTGGCCGGCTGGAAGCTGGTCTACCGCGACGCGCCGAACGATGCCTACAAGGCACAGGAAAAACGCGCCAAGGCGGCGCTGCTGGCGTACTCGCTCGGTGCGACGGTGATGGACAGCGGTGTGGTCGGCGACGTGATCTGGGACAGTCCCGCCTTCAACGCAGGCCTGGCGCCGGGCATGAAGGTGATCGCCATCGGTGACCGCGAGTACAGCAGCGAGCGGTTGAAGGACGCGGTTGCCGTCGCCGCCACCAACAAGGCGCCGATCACGCTGCTGGTCAAGCAGTTCGACCGCATCGAGCCGATCCGGATCGACTATCACGGTGGCCTGCAGTATCCGGTGCTGGAGCGCATTCCCGGCCGCCCGGATCAGCTGGCCGAGCTGTGGAAGCCGCGATGAGACCACGCCTGGGCGGCGGTGCGATCCTGCTGCTGGCGGTGCTGGCCATCGTCGGTGCATTCCTGCCCGGCGAAGGCCGCTGGCTGCACTGGCTGGCAAAGCCGGCAGCGACCCTGCTGATCGCGGCGATGGTATGGCAGGTGCGTCCTGCTGGATCGCCATCGTACCGGCGCGCGGTGCTGGCGGGCATGCTGCTCTCGTGCGCAGGCGACATCGCGCTCATGCTGCCGATGGATGCCTTCGTCCCCGGCCTGCTGGCGTTCCTGCTGGCCCACCTCTGCTACATCGTCGCCTTCCGCGATGGTCTGCGCGCGGGTCGCGGCCTGGTCGCCGCAGGGGGACTTCTGGGTGTGTTCGCCGCGCTCAACGTGTCCGGTCTATGGCCGCATCTGCCGGCGCCGATGCGCATCCCTGTGCTGGCCTATGTGGTGGTACTGGCGTGCATGGCGATCCTGGCGCTGGCGCGGCAGTGGACCCGCCAGCGACCGGACGCTGTCGAAGCGGGCAGTGCGCGCTGGGCAGCGGCCGGCGCCCTGCTGTTCGTCGCCAGCGATTCACTGCTGGCCTGGGACCGCTTCGCCGGTGGCCTGCCGCTGGCAAGCCTGCTGGTGCTGTCGACCTACTACGCGGCGCAGTACGCGATCGCACGATCGGTGCGCTAGCTACTCGCAACCCTGCGTCGTTATGATTTCCTGATGGATAGGGAAATCAGCGCGCTGGCTGCGATCATCGACATCATCCGGGCGGAGTGGTCACATCCTCGGATCGCGACGCATCAGCATGGAAATTGCCCGTTCCTGCTTCGATCCTCCTTTGTACGACGCAGTGCTGCAGCGCCAGAAGATCATCAATTACAGGGCTGTCCAGCGCAGTTGCTCGCCTTCTGGAGACTGTACGCATCGGCGGAATTGTTCAAGGACGATCAATTCGGTCAATGGGGCGTTGAGATGCTCAGTGCAGAAGAGGCGCAGGTTCAGACGGCCTGTCTCGCTAGTTTGCGACCAGTCGATATGCGGGATGGCGATGTCGTATTTGGCCGCTTTTATGGTGATGCAGATCTACTCGTGATGGATGCCTTTGGCGCTGTGCTGGTTTGTCTGCCATTGGACGAGCGAGAAGACTGGCCCGAAGTAGCGGGTTCGCTCGCAGGATTTCTGCTGTTGCTGCTTGACAATCAAGGCGCCAAGTACTGGGAGATCTAACTCGATGGGTGTGCCGCATTGGTCGCCTGCGCGGTCAGCGAAAGGCTGACCAGCAAAGGCGGTGCTGGGTAGAGTACCCGTGAGGGGCAGCTTCATGCACTTTGGAGATGCACGTTGTGGCAGTTCCAGGGCAGCCTCATTAATCTTGCTTCCATGCCCGCGTCGCGATACTTGAACTCTCCCGGCTATGCTGCGCGGTGGCCGTCAAAAGCGCCGATCACAATGTGCCGATGGGACGGGCATGGGAGGAGCGTGGGAGGTGAAGCGACGAGGATCAGGAGCGCGCTTCAGAGCCAGAGACGGGTTTTCATAGACCGGTAGAGATCGAAGGAACTGGGCGCGCAGGCTACTACCCTCAACGGAACTGCAGGGTCAGCAGGAAATAGCGGCCCAGCGGATCATCCAAACCCGGCAACTGTCCGCCGTTGCCGACCAGATAGTTCACCGGCTGCCGGTCAAGCACGTTGTGCACGTCCAGCGCGGCGATCACCCGCGGCCCCAACCTGCGCGCCATGTGCAGGTTCCAGCGCAGCTGCCGTGGATTCATGCAATGGTTCATCTCGCGCTGGTCATCGGGGCATTCCGCACCGGGCAGCCAGGCGCGCGTGCGTCCCACCTGGTTGCCGCGCAATGCCACGTCCCATGCCGTGTTCTGCCATTGCACGGTGAGGATCGCGGCCATTGCCGGCGTGGCATGGCCGCGAAGATCCACGCTGCCATCCTGCCCTCGTTCGCGGCGCAGCGCCTGTTGTTTCAGCGCGTCCAGTGAGAAAAGCCACTGGCCGGTGTCATCGGTGTCGACGCGGTACTCGCCGCGCATCACCCAGTTGCGCGACGTCGTGCGGCCGATGTTGTCGAAGGACAGGCGAAGACTGCTCAGCCGCCCTTCGTCATCCAGCTCCCACGTGCTGCGGTTCCATGCCGCGTCGGTGGGCCGCAGGGCAAGGATCTCGTTGCGCAGCTCGACGATGTTGTGGGTCAGTGACAGCGAGAACACGTCGTTGGGCGTCCACGTGGCTGCCAGCGAATGGCTGCGTGAACGCTCCGCCTTCAGCGCGTCGTTCTCGGCGACCTGCACGTTGACCAGGCAGCTGCCGTCGATCGCGGGCTGTGCGCAGGGCGGCAGGCCCGGCGAGGCCGGCAGCGCGACCAGGCCGAAGTAGCCAGGGGGGCGTCGCTGCTCGAACAGGCTGGGCGCACGGTAGCCTTGTCCGCTGGTCAGCAGGAACGACCAGTGGGGCGTTGGACTCCAGCGCAGTCCCGCGCGTGGCGAGAACGCTAGGTAATCGCCATCGCGGTCCCAGCGTGCGGCCACGTCCATGCGCAGCGAGCGGCTGAGCGGCAGGCCGACCTCGGCATAGGTGGCTCCGCTGCGACGTGACAGGCGTCGCTGCTGCTGGGGCAGGCCCAGTGCCAGATCGCCCTGGATCAACAACGGATCGGGTAACGAGGCCCATGCTTCGTAGCGCAGATCGACGCCGGTGGCCAGCTGGGCCGGCCCTCCGGGCAACTGCATCAGTTGCCGCTGCATGCCCCACCAGCCCTGCCACTGGTCAGTGCGTCCACGATTGCGGATCGAGGGGAACAGCTGTTGCGCTTTGTCCGCACGCAGCGAGGTGAAGCCGGGAAGGTAGTCCAGTGACTCGGCGGCGTGCAGCAGCGGTTCGGTGCGCACGGTGCCCGGCGTGACCAGGGTGACCTGGCTGCGTTGCGCGCTGATGCCCGCATCCCAGCTGCGTGACTGCTGCTCGCGACCGATACCCAGGGTGATGTCGGCATCGCTGGCGCGCACGTGCGGGCGCACGCTTCCGGCCTCGCGCAGGACACTGTTGAACGTGATGCCGTACAGGCCGATGGCAACGGCGGTCGGCCCCAGATCGAAACGCTGACGATTGTGACTGCCACGTGCTTCCAGATAGGCGTAGCGTCCCTCGCCACGCTCGTGCCGGTAACGCAGGTAGGCCGAGGCAGTATCCGACGCGGGCTGCAGCGAGCGCGGCCGCGCGCTGTCGAACCAGCAGCCATCCTCACGCTGTATCAAGGGACCTTCGCAGAGTTCTGCGGGGATGTACGCGCCGTCGTAGAACGCGCCGATCGGATACAACGACGTCTCCGCATGCCACGCACGGCGATCGCCGGCCACGTGCTCGATGCGATGCAGGTCCAGGCCGGCGAACCAGCGGTCCCCACCTTCGCGTACGCCGCCGTTGGCGATCTGCAGGCGATTCTGCTGCGCGTCGCCGCGGCTGCTGATGCCCGATTGCACCGTCGCCTCCGGGCCTTCGGCCTGTTCGCGCAGGATGATGTTGACCACGCCGGACATCGCGTCGGCACCATAGATGGCCGACGCGCCTCCGCGCACCAGCTCGATGCGTTCGATGAAACTCAGGGGAATGCCGCCCAGATCGGTGAGCCCGCCCTGTTCCAGCGACACCATCGGATAGCGTGGCAACCGCCGGCCGTTGACCAGGAACAGGGTCGCACGCGGCCCCATGCCATCCAGGCTGGTGGTGGCTGCAGCGCCCACCGGCAGATACTGCGAATCGCCGCCGCGCGACGTGGTCATCGCCGGGTGGCCGTTCATGCCGGGAAGGTGTCGCAACAGGTCGAACAGGCTGCCGTAACCACTGCGCAGGATGTCTTCGCGATCGATGATCGTCATCGGCAGCGTCGTCTGCACGGAGGTGCGCGGCAGGCGGCTGCCGGTGACGTGTACCGGTGCCAGTTCCACCTGCGCGGGGGCCAGTGCGACGGGCGGCGGCGGCTTGGGCGACGTCACGGTCGGGGCACGTGCAGGGGGCGCGGCAGAAGCAGCGACGCGGCGGATGACGAACGCCCCCGAGGGTGTGCGCAGGATGTTCACCGGCATCCCGGAGACCAGCTGCTTGAGAGCGATCGCCGGTGCCTGTCGGCCGTCGGCGCCGGGGGTGTGCAGGCCCGTCAGCTCGCGGGCGTCGAATACCAGGGCGATGCCGCTCTGGCGTGCCCATTGCTGCAGTGCCGGTGCCAGCGGGCCGGGTGCGATGTGGTAGTCGACATTGGCGGGTTGCTGGCCGGCGTGGGCCGGCGCGGCGCTGGCAGCGCCGAACATGACCCACAGCAGCCCCCGGAGCAGCCCCCACTGCAGCGCGCCCGGTCCTGCCATCACCGCCTTTCTCCTCAGTAGGTACGCCGCAGTTCCAGCGCGCCATCCGGGCGCGCCTGGCCGGCAACGGACCATCCCAGCTCCAGTGCAGACAGCAGTTCCTCTGCGTCGCCTGCACGGAAGGTGCCGCTGACCGCGAGACTGGCGATCTCCGGATCGGCGATCACCATCTGCGTGCGGCCGTAGCGGTTCATGCGTTCGACCACGGTCGCCAGGGGA
>NZ_JASGBV010000060.1:0-12369 GCF_030053245.1 Stenotrophomonas sp. RS-48 | reverse complement strand
TAGCTCAGCCGGTTAGAGCACTTGACTGTTAATCAGGGGGTCGTTGGTTCGAGTCCAACTTCGGGCGCCACTTTCAGAAACCTGCATCGCGAGATGCAGGTTTTTTTTGCTCTACAGAGTCAGCGCTCCTCGCCAGAACGCCACCAGTGTGGCGATCGCAACGGCCAGGATGGCGCCGAACAGCACCCACTCCCAAGGCGTGAACACCTGTTCGCCGCGCTGGCGACGGGTCAGCGCGAACAGCGCCACGCCCGGCACATACAACAGCACCGACAGCAGCAGGTTGTGCAGGCCACCGGCATACACAAGCCACAGCGCGTACGCGCTCGCCAGCAGCGCGACGCTGAAGTCGCGCCAGCGGATTCCTGCTTCGCCGCCCGCATAGGCCTGGCCACGCCAGGCCAGCTGCACGCCGAATGCCGTGGACAGGAAATAGGGCACCAGGCTCATCGATGCAGCCAGCAGTACCAGGCCGGTATAGCTGCCGGAATTCACCAGCACCAGCAGCAGGAACAACTGGATCAGGCCGTTGCTCAGCCAGAGCGCATTGGCCGGCACGCCGCGCGCATTCTCGCGGCCAAGGAACGCGGGCATGGTGCCGTCGCCGGCAGCCGCATACAGCACCTCGGCGCACAGCAGTACCCAGGCCAGCAGGGCGCCAAGCACCGAGATGATCGAACCGATGATGATCACGGTCGCGCCCCATTCGCCGACGATGGCGCGCAGCACGTAGGCCATCGATGGATTGGGCAGGGCGGCCAGCTCGGCCTGCGACAGCACGCCCATCGACAACAGGCTCACCAGGACCAGCAGCAGCCATACGCCGAGAAAGCCGATCACGGTCGCGCGCCCTACATCGGCACGACGCGCAGCGCGCCGGGAATAGATGCTGGCGCCTTCGATGCCGATGAACACCCATACGGTCACCAGCATCATGCCGCGCAGCTGCTGGCCGAGATCGCCAAGTGCGGGGGTACCCAGGAAATCGGCGCCGAACACGTCCATGCGGAACGCGCCGGCGGCCAGGATGAGGAACAACGCAATGGGCAGCAGCTTGGCCACCGTGACCAGGCCGTTGACGATGGCGGCAGTGCGCAGGCCGCGCAGCACCAGCAGGTGCACGGTCCATAGCAACAGCGACGAGGCGGCCACCGCTGCCGGCGTATTGCCTTCACCGAACACCGGCATGAAGTGGCCGAGGCCACTGAAGATCAGCACGAAGAAGCTGGCGTTGCCGAGTACCGAGGCAACCCAGTAGCCCCATGCCGCGGAGAAGCCGATGTAGTTGCCGAAGCCTTCCCGCGCATACGCGTAGATGCCGGTATCGAGGTCCGGCCGGCGGTTGGCCAGGGCCTGGAACACGAAGGCGAGCATCAGCATGCCGGCGCCACTCACCGCCCAGCCGATGATCGCGGCGGCCGGACCGGCGCTGCGCGCCACGTTCTGTGGCAGGGAAAAGATGCCGGCGCCGACCATCGAGCCGACCACCAGAGCGGTCAGTGCAGCCAGGCCCAGCCGTTGTGAGGTCGCAGCCATGAATCTCCCCTGCGGCAGCGCGGCCGCAGGGGCACAGTAGCGGCAGTGCCGTGAAGCCGCATGCAACATCTGCAACGACGGAGGCCCGGGCATGTGCCCGGGCCTCCGAAGGTGATGCTGCAGCGACGATCAGTTGAAGGTGTACTTGGCACCGACCGTGAAGTAGCGGCCGATGGCTCCGCTGAAGTGCAGCGGGTTGTAGTTCACGCCGCCATAGGTGGTCGGATCGAGCGGTGCGATGCGATCAAACACGTTCTGCACCGATGCGTTCAGTTCAAAGGCTTCGGTGATGTTCCAACGACCGGACAGGTCGAAGGTGGTGAACGAGGAGATCTTCTCGACCGGCGAGCCATCCTCGTAGAACGCCAGGTAGTCGCCGCCACGGCGGTCCTTGTTCTCCAGCTTGCTGATGTAGTTGGCGACGCCGCTGACACTCCACGGGCCCTGCCTCCAGGTGGTGCCGAAGTTGATGCGGTCCTTCGGCGTGCCGATGCAGTTGGTGACGTCGCAGTTGCCGTGGGTGCCGGCGTAGTCGACCGTCACATCGGCATCGGTGCGCTCGAACTTCAGCACATGGCTCCACTGCAGATCCATTTCCAGCTGGCCCGGACCGATATCGAAGGTCTGGCGGATATCGGTGTCGATACCGCGCACGCGGGTGGAAGCGGCGTTGATGTACTGCGTGTTGACCGCCAGGATGCTGCCGGTGCCGGCAATGCCGTTGAGCAGGTTGGTGTCGCGCAGGACGTTGCCGGCGGCAATGGCGTCGGCGGTGCTGCCCTGGGCGATTTCGTTGGTGCGCTTGATCTGCCACGCATCCACCGTCATCGAGGTGGAGGAGGTCGGCTGCAGCACGATACCCACCGAATAGCTCTTGGATTCCTCCGGCTTCAGGTCGCTGTTGGGGCGGGTGATGATCGCCACCGAGCGTGCGGTGCATTCGGCTTCACTGATGGCGCAGCGCACCGGGTCGCGGGCGTTGGAGAAGGCGGCCAGGCCACCGTCGCCGTTCTCGGCCGGGTTCGGCGCGCGGAAACCTTCGGCGTAGCTGGCGCGCAGCGCGATCCAGTCGGCCGGGGTCCACTTCACGCCCAGCTTCGGCGTCGCCTTGCCTTCACCGCTCTCGTACTTGTCGTAGCGCAGTGCACCGGACAGCTCCAGCTGTTCCAGCACCGGCGCGGACAGTTCGACGTATCCGGCGTACACGTTCTGGGTACCGTCATAGGCCGAGTAGCCCAGGCCGATGATGTCGCCGGTGTCGGTGAACGTCTGCGGGGTCAGGCTGTTGCTGGTCTTGCGCCACTCGGTGCCCATCGCCAGGCCGAGCGGGCCACCCTTGAGGTCCATCAGGCTGCGCGACACGGTGAAGTCGAACATGTCCAGGCTGGACTTGGCGCGTGCACTGATCTCCGGCGAGATGAAATCGTACAGCGCCTGCGAGTTGAGGTTGGCGTTGTCGCCGATGCGCCATACGCCACCGGCACAGTTCGGGTTGGCCAGTGCACAGCGGACGTTGTCGTAGTGCAGGAAGCCGGTACGACGGTTGATCAGGTCGGTGCCCGAGTGCAGGTAGGCGGTGTCATAGTTCCAGTCGCCCCAGTTGCCCTTGACGCCCACCAGGAAGCGGTTGAACTCGTTGGTGTTGTTGGTCACGCGCGGACCAACGTCCCAGGCCGAATAGCGCAGGCGCGAGGCCTGGCCGGGAATCGGGTTGTCCGGATGATCCGGGCCGAGCACGGTGGCACCGGAACCGCTGTTGGCGTTGACCGGTCCTTCCGGGTAGCCCCAGCCGCCGGACACGCCCGAGGGCGTGTTGCTGAAGGTGGTTTCCTTCTTCGAGTAGCCGATCTCGGTGTAGATCTCGCCGCCTTCGCCGAAGGCGAAGCTGGCACGTCCGAACACGTTGATGTACTTCTCTTCCGGGCTCAGGTCACGGAACTTCTGCGCCGGATCCCACAGGCAGCCCTGCTGCTGTGCGGTCGCATCGGTCTGGCCGGGAATGCTGGTCAGATTGGCACAGCCCGGCAGCGCCACCAGGAACGCGGGATTGTCGTCGTCGACATTGCGGTCGTCGAACACCGAGCCGTTCGGGCCAACGCCACCGGCAGTACCACCGGACAGGTAGGCACCGCCCAGGAACTGCGCGTCGGCGGCGGAATACCCCCAGCGACGGATGTCACCGGTGCCGATCCACTTGCGGTTCTTGCGATCGCCGATCTTGATCGCGTCGGTCTTGCCGACGTCCAGGCTGAAGAATGCGTTCCAGCCATCGGTGGCCAGGTCGCCGGTGCCTGCGGTCAGCGTCGCCTTCTTGGCATCGCCGTCGCCGTCGCCGGAGACGCCGTAGGAACCGCGCAGGATCGCGCCCTGGAAATCGCTGCGCAGGATGATGTTGACCACGCCGGCGATGGCGTCGGAGCCATAGATCGCCGATGCGCCGTCCTTCAGAACTTCCACGCGCTCCACCGCATCCAGCGGAATGGTGCTCAGATCGGTGAAGACCTTCTGGCCATCGTCAGCCAGGCCGTAGGTGGCCATGCGGCGGCCATTCAACAGCACCAGCGTCGAGCCGGCGCCGAGGCCACGCAGGGAGATGCCGGCGCCGCCGCCGGCAAAGCCGTTGCCGAAGGTCTTGGGAATCGAGCCGGAACCGTCGGCGGTCAGGGTCTGCAGGTATTCGGCGACCGTGGTCTTGCCGGTGCGGTCGATCTCCTGGCGGGTCACCACCTGCACCGGGGACGGTGTCTCGGTATTGGTGCGCGGGATGTTCGAGCCGGTGACCGTGATGCGGTCGAGATTGGTGGCCTGCTCCTGGGCGAAGGCGGAGGAGGAAACCACGGCGCCGGCCAGCAGCAGGGTGCTGCCGGTAAGGATGTGAGTGATGGACGATGCCAGGGTGTCACGGCGGCTGGCGGGCCGATGGATCGGGTGTTTCACAGCTTCTCTCCTAACTGGAAAACCTTGCGTTGAGGGCTGTCGCCGGATCAGGTCCGGGACGGGCCAATCTAGGTTTCCGGCAGGTGACGGAGTCGTGAAATTTTGCTTAATCGGCAGCGCGCGGACGGGCGGTGTGCGGATTCGCAAACCCGGTCGCGGATTCCGGCCCGGCCTGAGGCCGGGCCGGTGCAGCGGTCAGTCGGGCAGCGAGAACTGCACCGGCACCATGCCGATGGCAGGCACCGCCACGCCGTCATGCTGGGCGGGCTCAAACCGCCAGTGGCGCAGCACCTGTTGGCGTGCGGCCTGGTCCAGGCTGCGCGAACCGCTGCTGCGTTCGATGCTGACCGCAACAGGCTGGCCGTTGCTGTCCACTTCCACGCGCAGCAGGACCGTGCCCTGTTCGCGGTTGCGCAGCGCGGGGATGGGATAGGCCGGGGGCGGCGCACTGCGGTACTGCAGCTGGGCTCCCGCCAGCGGCGTAGCTGCCGCGAGCGTCGGCGGCGCCATCACGGCGGTCGGTTCGGCGGCCGGCAGGACGATGCCCGGCGCGTCTTCGACCGTTGCGGTGGGGGCTGGCAGCGCCGGTGCGGTCGGCACCGCCTGGGAGCGGGGGGCGACCTTCACCTGTTCGGGTTCGGTGGGCAGGATCGGCGGAGGTTCCGGTGTCTCGACCTTTTCGATCCAGCGGACCGTGGTCGTGTCACGCGGGGCCTGTACCGCCTGGTAGGTGGCGGGGATGAGCAGCAGCAGCAACGCCAGCAGATGCAGTGCGATGGCCGCGCTCCAGGCGGCGATGCGGGCGGGGTCGAAGTGCGCGGATGCAACGGGATACGTACGAACCATGGTCCATCTCCGTGCCAGTGTCGAAAGACGTCAACGCACCAGGGCCGCCATCGGGGTTTGCCGCACGCGGCTGGCAGCCAAGCATTAGCGCGTCGTGGCCGCCATTGCCTAGAGGCATGTCAGGCGATGTTGAACTGGCCTTCATCTACGCAACGGGGCCGGAGACCTTTCCGCTGGAAAGGCATCCGGCCCCGTGGGCAGCAGATCAGGGCAGGGCGCTGTCCGGCGGACAGTGCCCCCGCCGTGCCGGGTCGTCAGCGACCCAGCTCGAACACCACGTCCAGGTTGACCGAAACGGTGGATTCGCCCGGCGCGACCGGCGTGGCCTTGTCCATGGCGGCCGAGGCCATCTGTGCCCGCATCATCGGCACCGGGCGGAAGCCGCCGTTGCTGTTTTCAGAGATGCTGACGATGCGGCGCACCTGCAGGCCCAGCGACTTGGCATAGGTCTGGGCGCGCGCCTGTGCCTTCTTCAGCGCGGCCAAGCGGGCTTCGTCATAGACCGGCTCCGGCTGGTCGATCTCGAAGCTGGGGCCGTTGATCTGGTTGGCGCCCTGGGCGGCCAGCGCATCGAGCACCCGGCCCAGCTTGGCGATGTCGCGGACCTTCAGGCTGACGGTGTTGCTGGCCTGGTAGCCGGTGATCTTCGGCGCTTCGTTGTCGGCATAGCGGTACTGCGGGTTGAGGCTGACGCCGCTGGTCTGCACATCGCGCTCGGCGATGCCGGCCGCCTTGATCGCGGCCAGCACCTTGTCCATCTGCTGCGCATTCTGGCGCATGGCGCTGTTGCCGTCGGCGGCCTGGGTGACCACGCCGGCCGACAGGGTGGCCACATCCGGCACACGGGTCGCTTCGGCGTTGGCCGAAATGTTCAGTAGGGTGCCCTCGGCCGGGGCGGCGATCGGCGGCGGCGGGGCGGCATGGGCGGACATCGAGGCTCCAAGGGCGAGGGACAGGGCAAGCAGCAGCGGGGAGGCGGTCAGGCGCATGGGATCTCCTTGTTGTGGCGTGAGGGTGGTGTCGTAGCGATGAACGCGCTGTGAGTCCGTTCGGGGTTGAAGGCACGCGGGAGCAGGTTGCCGACGATTCAGGCGGCGGCCTCAGGTTATGCTGTGCCGATGCTCTATCTTGCTTCCCGCTCCCCCCGACGCAACCAGCTGCTGGCCCGACTCGGACGCCCCTTCCAGGCGCTTGACCTGGAGGTTGTCGAGCAGCGCGCGCCCAGTGAAAGCGCCGAACAGTACGTCTGCCGGGTTGCGGCCGACAAGGCGCGCGCCGGGTTGGCCCGGGTGCTGGCCGATGACCCGGACGCACGGGTGCTGGGCTCGGATACCGAGGTCGTGCTTGATGGCGAGGTGTTCGGCAAGCCGGTCGATGCCGCCGATGCCCGGGCAATGCTGACGCGCCTGGCCGGACGCACGCACCAGGTGATGACGGCCGTGGTGGTGGTCGGCGCGGCCGGGCTGGACAGCGAACTGGTGGTGTCCGAGGTCACGTTCGCTGCGATCGGCGCCGCCGACATCGCCGCCTATGTGGCCACCGGTGAGCCGCTGGACAAGGCCGGGGCCTACGCCATCCAGGGTGGGGCCGAGCGCTGGATCGAACACCTGTCCGGCAGCTACTCCGGTGTGATGGGGCTGCCGCTGCTGCACACCGATCGTCTGCTGGCGCGCTGCGGCGTGCCGGCTCCCATTGCCAACGCCGCCAGGGAGGCTGCAGATGTCTGAGGAAATCCTGGTCAATGTGACCCCACGCGAGACCCGGGTCGCGGTGATCGAGAATGGCATGCTGCAGGAACTGCACATCGAGCGCGGCTGGCGCCGGGGTGTGGTCGGCAACATCTACAAGGGCAAGGTGCAGCGGGTGATGCCGGGCATGCAGGCCGCCTTCGTCGAGGTCGGCCTTGAGCGCGCTGCGTTCCTCCATGCCAACGACGTGGTGCGGCCAGCGCCGGTGGCCAGTGCCGACACCGAGAACACCACGCTACCACCACCGGCCAGCGTGCCGATCGTCGAGCTGCTGCGCGACGGCCAGGACATCGTGGTGCAGGTGGTGAAGGATCCCATCGGTACCAAGGGCGCGCGGCTGACCACGCAGATCAGCATCCCGTCGCGCTACATGGTGCTGCTGCCGCAATCGAAAGTGGTGGGCGTGTCCGCGCGCATCGAGGATGAGGCCGAGCGCGCGCGCCTGAAGGCGCTGGTGACCGAGTTGTCGGCACAGCACGGCGGCTACGGCTACATCGTGCGCACCAACGCCGAAGGGCAGCCGGCCGAAGCCATCGCCGAAGACATCGCCTATCTGTCGCGGGTCTGGAACGTGGTGGAGCGCCGCGGCCGCGACGCCACCCCCTGCAGCGTGATCTATGAAGACCTGAGCCTGCCGCTGCGTTCGGTGCGCGACCTGATCCGCAAGGATGTGGACAAGGTGAAGGTCGATTCCAAGGAAACGTTCGCGCAGCTGCAGGCTTTCGTGGCCAAGTATATGCCGGTGCTGGCCGAGAAGCTGGAGCTGTACTCCGGCGATCGCCCGATCTTCGACATGTTCGGCGTGGAGGACGAGATCGGCCGCGCGCTGGACAAGCAGGTGCCGCTGAAGTCCGGTGGCTACCTGGTGATCGACCAGACCGAAGCGATGACCACCATCGACGTCAACACCGGGTCGTTCCTGGGCCAGCGCAACCTGGAGGAGACGGTGTTCCGCACCAACCTGGAGGCGGCGCAGGCCGTGGCCAGGCAGCTGCGCCTGCGCAATCTCGGCGGCATCATCATCATCGACTTCATCGACATGGACGATGCCGAGCACCGCCGCCAGGTGCTGCGGACCCTGGAAAAGGCGCTGGCGCGGGACCATGCCAAGACCACGGTCTACGACTTCTCGCCGCTGGGCCTGGTGGAGATGACCCGCAAGCGCACGGTCGAAAGCCTGGAGCGCCAGCTGTCGGAGACCTGCCCGCAGTGCAGCGGTCGCGGCACCATCAAGACCACCGAAACGGTCACCTACGAGATCTTCCGCGAGATCACCCGCGCGGTGCGCCAGTTCGATGCCGCGCGCCTGCTGGTGATCGCGTCGACCAAGGTGGTGGCGCGCATCACCGATGAGGAATCCGCGGCGGTGGCCGAGCTGGAAGAGTTCCTCGGCAAGAGCATCCGCTTCCAGGCGGATGAGCAGTACCTGCAGGAGCAGTTCGATGTTGTGCTGCTCTGATCCACGCCGGCCGAAGGTCGGCGGCGGCCGATGAGCGCGCCGCCGCGCCTGCGACTGCGAAGGATCCGCCGTCATCTCATTGCTGCCTGTGCGGTGGCCCTGGTCGGGCTGGCGCTGCTGGTGGGCACCTTCAGCCAGCTGCTGCCGCTGGCCGAGCGACACCCCGACAGGATCGCCGCCTGGTTGAGCGAGCGCGCAGGCCAGCCGGTCCGTTTCGACCAGCTGGACACGGCGTGGACCCGTCGTGGCCCGCTGCTGCAGCTGAAGGGCCTGCGCATCGGCGCCGGGCAGGGCCTGGCGGTCGGCGAGGCTGAAATCCTGGTGTCGATGTACAGCGGCCTGCTGCCGGGCCGTTCGTTGACCGAGCTGCGTCTGCGCGGCCTGGCCCTGGATCTGCAGCAGAGCGAGGACGGTCGCTGGTCGGTGCGTGGCCTGCCGCAGCCCAGCAGCGGTGGTGACCCGCTGGAGGCGCTGCGCCGGCTGGGCGAGCTGCAGGTGATCGGCGGCCGGCTGGGCGTGCAGGCCCCGGCACTCGGCATCGACACCGTATTGCCGCGCGTCGATCTGCGCCTGCGCGTCAACGGCGACCGCCTGCGGGTAGGCGTGCGGGCCTGGGCCCAGACCGACGCACTTCCGCTGACCGCCGTGCTGGATGTGGACCGTGTGCGTGGCGACGGCGAGGCATGGCTGGGCGCCGATCCCATCGATTTCCGCGCTTGGTCGCCGTTGCTGGCGGCCGGGGGCGTGCGCCTGCGTGAAGGACGCGGCGAACTCAATGTGTGGCTGACCCTGCGCGATTTCGTCCCCGTGGCGCTGACCACCGATTCGGATCTGCGGGATCTGCGCATCGACGGCGCACCGATGCCGGGGCTGGCAGTGCCGCGGCTGCAGTTGCAGCGCATGCAGGCGCTGCTGCGCTGGCAGCGGCAGGCGGACGGATGGGCGATGCAGGTACCGCGCCTGCGGCTGGTGGACGACACCGGCGCGCAGCAGCTTGATGGACTGCAACTGCAGGTCGGCACGCAACTGGGCATCCGCAGCGGGGCGGTGCAGGCCGGCACCGCGCTGCGTGCGCTGGCGCTGAGTGACCGCCTGGACCCTGGCCTGCGGCGCTGGCTGTTCCTGTCAAAGCCGCAGCTGGATCTGCGGGAACTGCAGCTGGCCGGCACGCGCAACGGTCCGCTGTGGGCCCAGGGCGAGCTGCAGTCGCTGGGTTTTGCCAGCGTCGGTGACGCACCTGGCTTGCGTGGGCTGGGCGGCCATTTCGAAGGCGACGCCGATGGCTTCCGCCTGCAGCTGCAGCCGCAGCGCGAGCTTCAGTTCGATTGGCCGACCGGCTTCGGCGTGCGCCATGACCTGCACCTGGCAGGCCAGGTGGTGGGGTGGCGCGACGAAGGCGGCGGCTGGCGCATCGGCACGGCCGCCCTGCGTGTGGAAGGCACGGATTACGCAGCCGATCTGCGCGGTGGTGTCTGGTTCCAGGGCAATGGCACGCGTCCGTGGCTGCAGCTGGCGGCCAAGCTGGACGATGTACCGATGACGGCCGCCAAGCGCTTCTGGATCCATTCCAGGATGAGCAAGGGAGCCACCGACTGGCTGGACATGGCGCTGGCCGGCGGCCAGGTGCGTGATGGTATCGGCCTGGTCACCGGTGACCTCGACGACTGGCCCTTCGACAACAACGACGGGCGGTTCGAGGCCACCGGCCATATCACCCGCGGCGACATCCGCTTCCAGCGCGACTGGCCGCTGATGAGCCAGGTTGACGCCGACATTGCCTTCATCGGTCCTGGCTTCCACATGCAGGGGCGCGGTGACCTGGCAGGCGTGCCGGTGCAGCACTTCGAGGCCGGCATCAAGGATTTCGGCCAGCAGCCGCTGTACGTGCGTGCCGATACCCGCAGCGAAGCCGGAAAGCTGCTGGCGCTGCTGCGGCAGAGCCCGTTGCACCAGGAATACGGCGAGACGCTGGACAACCTGACCGCCACCGGGCCGGCGCAGGTGACCTTCGACCTGCTGCAGCCGCTGCATGCCGACGAAGGGGGAGGTCACCTGCAGGGCACGGTCGATCTGGCCGGCGTGAAGCTGGTGGAGAAGCGCTTCGCGCTGGAATTCGACAACATGCGTGGGTTGGCCCGCTACGGCAACGGTGGTTTTGCCGCCGAGCAACTGGCGGTGCGCCATCTGGGCCAGGACGGCCAACTGAGCCTGCGCGCGGGTGGGTTCGTGCGTGACCCGAAGCTGGCCTTCGAGTCGGAGCTTTCGGCGCGCCTTGATGCAGGCGTGCTGATTGACCGCGCGCCGGAAATGGCCTGGCTCAAGCCCTACGTCACCGGTACCTCGCCCTGGACCATCGCTGTCAACCTGCCGAAGGTCGCGCAAGGTGCGCCTGCTCCTCCCAGCGAACTGCGCCTGCGCTCGGATCTGGCAGGCACGCGCCTGGATCTTCCCGCCCCGCTGGACAAGCCCGCCGACGAGCCACTGGCCACCACCGTGACTGCGCAGCTGCCGATGGGGGATGGCCGCATCGACGTGGCGTTTGGCCAGCGCCTGGCCCTGGCCGCGCGCAGCCATAACAATCAGACCGGCGTGCAGGTGACCCTGGGCAGCGGCCAGGTCGACCGCGAGCCGCCTTCCAGCGGGCTGGCGGTCAACGGTCACAGCCCGACCCTGGACGCGTTGGAGTGGATCGGCCTGGCCCGCGGCGGAGACGGCGACGGCGATCCGATGCCGTTGCGGGCGATCGACGTGCAGGTCGGCCGCTTGATGCTGATCGGAGGGGTGTTCGAGCAGACCCGCCTGCAACTGCGCCCGGGCGCGCAGGCGCTGGATGTGCGCCTGGACGGCCCTTCGCTGGCTGGCCGCCTGAGCGTGCCCAATGCCGAGGGCGGCACCATCAGCGGCCAGCTCGACCGGGTGTACTGGCAGTCACCGCCGGCCGCGTCCGGTGCGCCAGCGGCACCGGCCCGGGTGCAGGCCGGCGCCAACGACATGGATCCGGCCAAACTGCCGTCGTTCGCGCTGGACATCGCCGACCTGAAGTTCGGCAAGGTGGCGCTCGGCCAGGCCGTGCTGCGCACCCGCCCGCGAGGCAACGGCCTGGAGGTGCAGACCCTGCGCTTCCGCGCGCCCGACCAGGAGATCGATATCACCGGCCGCTGGCTGGGCAGCAGCAGCGGCGCCCGCACCGAGCTGAACGCGCAGGTGCGCAGCGAGGATCTCGGCGCGCTGATGCAGAATCTCGACTACGGTGGCCAGCTGCGTGGCGGCGCCGGCCAGGCGCAGCTGCAGGCGTCGTGGAATGGCGGGCCGTCGGACTTCCAGCTGGGCAATCTGCAGGGCCAGCTGGATATCCATGCGCGCAACGGTCAGCTGCTGGAACTGGACCCCGGTGCCGGTCGCGTGCTGGGTCTGCTCAGCGTGGCCCAGCTGCCGCGGCGGCTGATGTTCGACTTCCGTGATTTCTTCTCCAAGGGCTTCGCGTTCAATCAGATCGAGGGCAGCCTGCAGTTCGGCCAGGGCGTGGCCCGCACCGACAAGGTGCTGATCGAAGGGCCTGCGGCGAACATCACCATCCGCGGCCAAGCCGACCTGCGCCAGCAGCAGTTCGACCAGACCATCGACGTCAATCCGCGTGCCGGCAATCTGCTGACCGTGGTCGGCGCAGTGGCCGGTGGCCCGGTCGGGGCGGCGCTGGGGGCGGCGACCAATGCGGTGCTGTCCAAGCCGCTGGGTGAGATCGGCGCCCGTACCTACAAGGTGACCGGTCCCTGGAAGGAGCCGAAGGTGGAGGTGATCGAACGCAGCCGCGAACGGACCCCGCCGGCTCCCGCACCTGCGCCG
>NZ_JASGBV010000005.1:0-56045 GCF_030053245.1 Stenotrophomonas sp. RS-48 | reverse complement strand
CGCCCGTGCCGGCCGTGCCGCCGCGCCCGCCGCTGCCGCACAGCCCGCTGCACAGCCGGCCAAGCCCGCTGCCCGCTCGAACAACTCCGATCCGTTCCAGAACATCGGCAACTGATCCGGACCCGGCCCCAGTCAGGAGACACACATGGCCAAGAAGGAAAGCATCCAGAAGCGGCTGCAGAAGATCCGCCCGCCGCGCGTCCAGCTCACCTACGATGTCGAGAAGGGTGACGCGATCGAGCAGAAGGAACTGCCGTTCGTGGTCGGCGTGATGGGCGATTTCAGCGGCAACCCGGAGCAGCCGCTGCCCAAGGTCAAGGATCGCAAGTTCGTCAGCGTCGACATGGACAACTTCGACGAAGTGATGGAAGGCATCGCCCCGCGTGCGGTCTATCGCGTGCCGAACAAGATCAGCGACGAAGGTGGCGAATTCGGCGTCGAGCTGAAGTTCAACTCCATCGATGACTTCCGTCCCGAGGCGGTGGTCCAGCAGATCGAGCCGTTGCGGCGCCTGCTCGAGTCGCGCACCAAGCTCGCCGACCTGCGCAACAAGCTGGCCGGCAACGAGAAGCTGGAAGACCTGCTGACCGATGTGCTCAACAACACCGAGCAGCTGAAGAAGCTCGGCGTGACCAAGGAGGACTGACCGATGTCAGCCGAAGCCAGCCCGTTGGCCACGCAGGCCGCCGTTGCCGAAGACGTCGGCCTGCTCGACCAGATCGTCGAGAAGAGCAAGGTCGCCAAGTCGAAGACCGAGCATGACCGCGCCAAGGACATCATCGCCGCGCTGGCGAAGGAAGTCCTGGACGGCACCGTGGTCGTCTCCGACAACCTCAACCTCACCCTCGATGCGCGCATCGCCGAGATCGACCGGATCATCTCCGAGCAGCTCAGCGCCGTCATGCATGCCGAACCGTTCCAGAAGCTGGAAGGCAGCTGGCGAGGCCTGCATTACCTGTGCCAGCAGACCTCCACCGGCCCGAACATGAAGATCAAGGTCTTCAATTCTCCGCAGAAGGATCTGGTCAAGGATTTCAAGTCGGCCATCGACTTCGACCAGAGCGCGCTGTTCAAGAAGGTCTACGAAGAAGAGTTCGGCACCTTCGGTGGCGCGCCGTTCGGCGCACTGATCGGCGACTACTTCCTCGGCCGCCAGCCGGAGGACATGTACTTCATCGAGCAGATGTCGCACGTGGCTGCCGCCGCGCACGCGCCGTTCATTTCGGCAGCGAGTGAAGGCATGTTCGGCCTGGAAACCTTCACCGATCTGGGCAAGCCGCGCGACCTGGCCAAGGTGTTCGACACGGTCGAGTACGCGAAGTGGAAGTCGTTCCGCGAGAGTGAGGACAGCCGCTATGTCGGTCTGACCATGCCGCGCTTCCTCGGTCGTCTGCCCTACAACCCGAAGGATGGCACCACCGTCGAAGGCTTCAACTTCGTCGAGGAGATCGAAGCGGCCGACCACAGCAAGTTCCTGTGGTGCAACACCGCCTATGCGATGGGTGCGCGCCTGACCCAGGCCTTCGAGAACTTCGGCTGGTGCGCGGCAATCCGTGGCGTGGAAGGTGGCGGCCTGGTCGAGGACCTGCCGACCCATACCTTCCGCACCGATGATGGCGAAGTCGCGCTGAAGTGCCCGACGGAAGTGGCCATCACCGACCGTCGTGAAAAGGAACTCAGTGACCTCGGCTTCATGCCGCTGGTGCACTGCAAGAACACCGACTACGCCGCGTTCTTCGGCGCACAGTCGGCACAGAAGCCGAAGAAGTACAACACCGATTCGGCCAACGCCAACGCGATCCTGTCTGCCCAGCTGCAGTACATTTTCGCGGTGTCGCGCATCGCCCATTACCTCAAGGCGATGATGCGCGAGAAGATCGGCAGCTTCGCATCGGCGGGCAACGTCGAGGAATTCCTGAACCGGTGGATCGCCCAGTACGTGCTGCTGGACGACAACGCATCGCAGGAAGCCAAGGCCCAGTTCCCGTTGCGCGAGGCATCTGTGCAGGTTTCGGAGGTGCCGGGCAAGCCTGGTGTCTACCGCGCGGTGGCCTTCATCAGGCCGCATTTCCAGCTCGATGAGCTGTCTGTTTCGTTGCGTCTGGTCGCCGAACTGCCGGCGTCCGCGAAAAAGTCGTAACGGTTTGCTGTAACTGAAGCGTCCAGGGGAGTCCGCTCCCCGGATTGCAGTGACGCTTATTTCAAGAGGGCGCAGCCCCCCTTAACCGCCAGGCCCCCGCCTGGCACATCAAATCTCACGGAAGAACGGAATTTAGGAGACCAGATATGCAGCACGCTTTCCTCTCGATTGACACCATCAAGGGCGAGTCGCACGACGACAAGCACAAGGACTGGATTGAAATCCAGTCGTTCTCGCAGGACCTGTTGCAGCCGCGTTCGGCCACCGCGTCGACCTCCGGCGGCACCACCGCTGCCCGCGTGAACCTGTCCCCGATCGAAATCACCAAGTCGATCGACCTCGCCTCCACGGCCCTGAACCAGGCCGCCTCCAACGGCACCACCTTCCCGAAGGCGCAGATCCAGTTCATGCGCGCCGACAAGGACGGCAACGCGATCAATTACTACACGGTCGAGCTGCTGAACGTGCTGGTCCACCGCGTCACCACGACGGTGGACAAGGAAGGCATGCCGCAGGAAGTTGTTCAGCTGAGCTTCGGCGCCATCAAGTGGACTTACCAGCAGCAGAAGCCGGAAGGCGGCGTTGGTGGCAAGACCGTGGCGCAGTGGAGCGCAACCAAGAACATCCCGAACTACACCGTGTGATGTTGTGTCACTGCGATGGCGCCTCGTGCGCCATCGCAGTCTGATCGTCGGGCAGGGCCAGGAACGGCCCTGTCTCTGCCGCACCGCTGCCGCCCGCACGGATGCCGAACCTGAGTGGATCGACCAATGAAGGGACTCGAACCCAGCCTGCTGGAAAAACTGTTCGACGACGCCCCCAAGCAGCCGGGCGCCGGGCCGGTATTCAAGTCCGTCTCGCTGGAGCAGTACAAGGAATCCATTGCCCGTGACCTGGAAGGGCTGCTGAATTCGCGCGCCGCGTTCCAGGAAGGCGACATGAAGGAGTTCCCCAACTGCCGGCAGTCGCTGCTGACCTACGGGCTGGCCGATTTCTCCGCGATGAGCCTGGCCAACGCCTATGATCGCGCCGCCATCTGCCGCTCCCTGGAGCAGGCCGTGGCGCGACACGAGCGCCGGCTCCGCAACGTCAACGTGCACCTGGACGCCGGCAATCAGTTTGCCGGCGGCCTGCACTTCACCATCCATGCGCTGTTGGATCTGGAACCGGCGCGCGAGCCGGTCAGCTTCGACGCGATGCTGCAGCCCTCGACCCTGCAGTACCAGGTCACCCGCGCACGTCGCACGCAGGCCGCCTGATGCAGGACCTGCTTCCTTATTACGAACGCGAACTGGCCTATCTCCGTCGTTACGGACGCGAGTTCGCTGAGCGTTACCCGAAGATTGCCGGCCGCCTGCAACTGTCCGCGGAGGGCAGCCAGGACCCGCATGTCGAGCGGCTGATCGAAGCGTTCGCGCTGCTCAGTGCCCGCGTTTCCAAGCGCATCGAGGACGACTATCCCGAGTTCACCGACGCGCTGCTGGATGTGCTCTATCCACATTACCTGCGCCCGTTCCCGTCGTGCTCGATCGCCCACTTCGACATGGAAGGGGTAGCGTCCAAACTGAGCGCGCCGGTGCGCGTACCCCGCGGTACCGCCCTGCAGAGCCGCCCCGTGCGTGGCGTTCCGTGTGATTTCCGCACCGCCTACGACGTGGTCCTGGCACCGGTCGGGGTACAGCAGGTGGTCTACCGCAGTGTCGCCGATGCACCGATGGCCACGACGCTGCCGGCGGGCACCGGCGGCCAGATCTCGCTGGGCTTCCAGCTGCTGTCCGATCAGCTCGGCTTCGGCCAGCTGGGCACCGATCAGCTTCGCCTGTTCCTGGATGGCGAGCCGTCGGTGCGGGCCGCTCTGCGCGATGCGCTGATGCTCGGGGTAAAGGCGGCCTATGTCGAATCCGATGGCGATGGCCGCTGGCGACGCCTGGAAAAGGTCCCGCTGAGCCCGGTGGGCTTCGCCGAGGATGAGGCGCTGATCGACTTCCCGGCGCGCTCGCATCCGGCGTACCGGCTGCTGACCGAGCTGTTCGCCTATCCGGAGAAGTTCGGATTCGTCGATCTGCATCTGCCCACAGTGACCGCCGGCGCCAGCCGTCGTTTCACGCTTCACCTGGTGCTGCATGCGCAGGGCCAGGACCGGGGCAACATGATGGTGCTGGAGGAGCTGGGAACGCACAACGTGCGCCTGGGCTGCACCCCCATCGTCAACCTGTTCAGGACCAGTGGCGAGCCGATCCGCGTCACCCATCGCACGGTCAACTATCCGGTGCTGGCCGACGCGCGTCGCGCCTTCGCCTACGAGGTGCACTCGATCGACTCGGTGCACCGCATCCGGCAGACACCGCAGGGCGAACTGATCCAGGCCTTCCGTCCGTTCTACTCGCTGCATCACGGTGAAGATCCGGAGCGGACCGGTCAGTACTGGGTGGCACGTCGTGATGAGGATGTCGCACGGCAGAGCCCCGGATTCGAGACGGAGATCAGCTTCGTCGACCTGTCATTCAATCCGGTGCTTCCGCAGACCGACACGGTCAGCCTGGAGCTGACCTGCAGCAACCGCGATCTGCCCAACCAGCTGGCGTTCGGTGTGGCCGGTGGTGACCTGAACATCGAGGGAGGCAGCCCGGCCAGGGCGATCAGCCTGCTGCGCAAACCGACCAAACCGCTGCGTTTCCGCCATGGCCGCAATGCGCAGTGGCGCCTGATCTCGCACCTGTCGTTGAACCAGCTGTCACTGACCGCCAGCGGCCTGCCAGCGCTGAAGGAGATGCTGCGCCTGTATGACCTGTCCGGCAGCAATGTTTCCGCTCGCCAGATCGACGGCATCCTTGAGCTGCAGCAGACCCCGACCACCACCTGGATGCATGGTCGCCAGTTCGCTTCGGTGGTGCGTGGCCTGGAGATCCGCCTGACGATCAATGAAGCCCACTTCGTGGGTACCGGTGTGGCCGCCTTTGCCCAGGTGATGGACCACTTCTTCGCACTTTACGTGCATGCCAACAGCTTTACCCGTCTGGTGCTGGTTTCCGGCGACAGCGGGGAGGAGATCGTCCGATGCCCAGCGCGCAGCGGCGAATCGATCCTGGCGTAGCCCAGCAGCTGCTCACCGAGCCCCACCGCTTCCAGTTCTTCCAGGCGGTGCGGTTGCTTGAGCAGGTGTTCCAGCGGCAAGGCGTCAAGCCCGGCCAGGCCGTGCCGATGCGCGTGCGCTTCCGCAACTCGCTGTCGCTGGGCTTCCCGGCCACCGAGCTGTCCGCGGAGGGTGAGGTCTACTCGCTGAAGGGCGAGCGGCTGGAGGGGCGCGAGGCCATCGAGCAGGCGCTGCACGGCGAGGAGCTGGCCGAGGTCCACCTGACTCCGCAGTTCATGGGCCTGCTGGGCACCGCTGGCGCATTGCCGCTGCATTACACCGAGACCCTGCAGCTGCGCGAGTTGTACCAGCGCGACCGCACCGCGCGCGCGTTCCTGGACATCTTCTCCACACGCGCCGTATCGCTGCACTACGCGGCGTGGAAGAAGCATCGGCTGGCGCTGCAGTACGAACTGGATCGCCGCGAGCGCTTCCTGCCGCTGGTGCTCTCGCTGCTCGGCATGGGCATGAGCGAGCTGCGCGATCGCCTGCACGAGGGCGAGGGCGAGATCTTCGATCAGGCCGTTGCCTATTACGCCGGTGCCGTGCGCCAGCGCCCCGTATCGGCCGTGCTGATGCAGCGCATCCTGTCGGACTATTTCCAGGTGCCGTTGCACCTGGAGCAGTTTGTCGGCGCGTGGTACCGGGTGCCCGCCGGTCAGGCAACGCGGCTGGGCCAGGCCAATGCGGTGCTGGGGGCGAGTGCCCTGGCTGGCGATCGCGTCTGGCAGCGAGACCTGCGCATGCGACTGCGCATCGGGCCGCTGCGGCGCGATCAGTTCGACGCCTTCCTGCCGGGTGGCAGTGCGGCCGAAGCCCTGTCCAAGTGGTTGTCGTTGTTGACCGGCGGCGTTCTCGAGTACGAAGTGCGGCTGGTGCTGCGCGCCGAGGATGTGCAGGGCAGCGCCCTCGGCAGCGGCGGCGGCGCTCGGCTGGGCTGGGACAGCTACATGTGCACCCAGGCGCAGACCACATCGCGTGAGGACACCACCTATGGCATCCACACGCTGCAATGACAACCCGCCGCAGGCGTCCGTGCCTGCGGTCCTCGAACGGTTCCAGCAAGGAGTGCGTGTTTCCGCATGAGCATCAACCTCAAGACCCTGATCAGCAAGCTGGACGACACCTGCCGCCAGGCGGCCGAGCGGGCCGCGAACCTGTGCATGGCGCGCGGCAACTATGAGGTGGACCTGGAGCACCTGTTCCTGGCCCTGCTCGAGCAGCCGCAGAGCGATTTCGTGTTGATCGCCCGTCGCAGCGGCATCCTGCCGGAATCGCTGGAGCGTGATCTCAACGATGAGATCAGTCAGTTCAAGACCGGCAACGGCCGCACGCCGGTGTTCTCCCAGCACATTCCCAAGCTGTTCGAGCACGCCTGGCTGATCGCCTCGCTGGACTCGGAAACCACCCGCATCCGTAGCGGCCATCTGCTGCTGGCGCTGCTGACCGAGCCGGACCTGGCGCAGTTGGCCTACCGTGGCTCGAAGCTGTTCGTGCGTTTCAAGCGCGAAGAGCTCAAGCACGACTTCGCCAAGCTCACCGAGGGCTCGCAGGAGGCGGTGCAGACCGTCCGCTTCGCCGATGCCTCGGCGAAGGAAGAGGGCGGTGAGGGCGAGGATGCCGTGTCCGGCGAGGCCAAGGGTGGGTTGTCCAAGACGCCGGCGCTGGACCAGTTCACCACCAACCTGACCCAGCGCGCCCGTGAGGGCAAGATCGATCCGGTGATCGGCCGTGATGGCGAGATCCGCCAGGTGATCGACATCCTGATGCGTCGCCGCCAGAACAACCCGATCCTCACCGGCGAAGCCGGCGTGGGCAAGACCGCCGTGGTCGAAGGGCTCGCCCGGCGCATTGCCGACAAGGACGTGCCGGAGGTGCTGCAGGGTGTCGAGCTGCACACGCTGGACATGGGGCTGCTGCAGGCCGGCGCCAGCGTCAAGGGCGAGTTCGAGAACCGCCTGAAGAACGTGATCGACGAGGTCAAGAAGAGCCCGCATCCGATCATCCTGTTCATCGATGAAGCGCATACGATGATCGGTGCCGGGGGCACCGCCGGCCAGAACGATGCGGCGAACCTGCTCAAGCCGGCGCTGGCCCGCGGTGAGCTGCGCACGATCGCGGCGACCACCTGGAGCGAGTACAAGAAGTACTTCGAGAAGGACGCGGCGCTGGCCCGCCGCTTCCAGGTGGTCAAGGTTGAAGAGCCCAGTGAAGTGCTGGCCGCAGCGATGCTGCGCGGCATGGTCGGGTTGATGGAGTCGCACTTCAACATCCGCGTTCTGGACGAAGCGGTGACCGAAGCCGTGCGTCTGTCGCACCGTTACATCAGTGGCCGCCAGCTGCCGGACAAGGCTGTCAGCGTGCTGGATACCGCCTGCGCGAAGGTCGCGCTTGGACAGAGCGCCACGCCTGCGATCATCGAAGACACCCGCAAGCACCTGGATCGCCTGCAGGCGGAAATCAGCGCGCTGCAGCGCGAAACCGCAGGGGGCAGTGCACAGCACAGCGAGCGCCTGGACGAGCTGCATGCCCAGCAGGCGGAAGCGCAGGCGGTGCTGGCCAGCAATGAGGAGCGCCTCACCCGTGAGCGCGAACTGGCAGGCCGCATTGCCGCGCTGCGCCAGCAGATGGAGCAGGGCCAGGCCCAGGCGGCCGATGGCGAAGCGCCCAGCGATGACGGTGAGGGCGACGTCGCCGTGGCCAAGCCGGCCGCCAAGCGCGGCAAGGCCAAGCCGGAACTGTCGCCGCAGCATGCTGAACTGGCGCGACTGCAGGCCGAGCTGCGCGAGCTGCAGGGCGAGACGCCGATGGTACCGCTGCAGGTCGACGGAACCGTGGTCGCGGAGATCGTGTCGGCATGGACCGGCGTGCCGCTGGGCCGCATGGTCAAGGACGAGATCCGTACCGTGCGCACGCTCGGAAACCTGCTGGTCGAGCGCGTGATCGGACAGGACCACGCGCTGGATGCGATCGCCCAGCGCGTGCGCACCGCCACGGCCAAACTGGAAGACCCGAACAAGCCACGCGGTGTCTTCATGTTCGTCGGCCCCTCCGGTGTCGGCAAGACCGAGACCGCGCTGGCGTTGGCTGACATCCTCTATGGTGGTGAGCGCAAGCTGATCACCATCAACATGAGCGAATACCAGGAAGCGCACAGCGTGTCCGGGCTGAAAGGCTCGCCGCCGGGCTACGTCGGTTACGGCGAAGGCGGCGTGCTGACCGAAGCCGTGCGCCGCAACCCGTACAGCGTGGTGCTGCTTGACGAGGTGGAGAAAGCCCATCCCGACGTGCTGGAGATGTTCTTCCAGGTGTTCGACAAGGGCGTGATGGATGATGCGGAAGGCCGCGAAATCGACTTCCGCAATACCCTCATCATCCTGACCTCCAACATCGGCTCCTCGCAGATCATGCAGGCCTGCCTGAACAAGCCGGCCGAGGAGATTCCGGCGGCCGACGCGCTCGCCGACGCGCTGCGCCCGGTGCTGATGCGCAGCTTCAAGCCGGCCTTCCTCGGCCGCCTCAAGGTCGTACCGTACTACCCGATCAACGATGACGTGCTTGCGCGGATCATCACGCTCAAGCTCGGTCGCATCCGCGACCGCGTCATTGCCAACCACAAGGCCACCTTCAGCTGGGACGACAGTCTGGTGGAGGCCGTGCTTGCGCGTTGCACCGAAGTGGACTCAGGTGCCCGCAACGTTGACCACATCCTCAATGGAACCTTGCTGCCGGAAATCGCCGAGAGCGTGCTGGCGGCGATGGCCGAGGGGAACCGGATCAACGCCATCAAGGTCACCGCCGGCAAGAAGGGTGACTTCAAATACAAAGTGTCTTGACACTGAGCAAATGGAGAAGGCAATGGAATTCTATGGATTCGACCGCGAAGCGGCTCTCAACCACTGTGACAGCCTGGAACTCGGCCTTGGCCGTGAGCTGGACCGTGTGCGTGCCTGGAACCGGCTGCGCCCCGAACATGTGATCGAGCTGCTGGAGACCGCGGTGCCCGCTGCCCGCCAGGATGCCCGCAACGTGGCCGCGCAGATCAGCCGCGGTTCCTGGCGCATCCACATGGATGCCCCGGTCGTGGGCAAGCCGCAGCTGGTGAGCAACGTGCGCGAACTGCAGATCACGGCCGGTGGACGCGATTACCGCCTGAAGATCAGCGAAGGCGTCCGCCTGCAGCTGGAAGAAATCGTCCAGGCCGCCTGATGATCGTGTGAGCCTGTCGCCCCGCACAGGGGCGCAGGCCACGCGGAAGCGGGAACCGGAGGAAGCCGATGCGCACGCCGCATGCAGACCACCTTGAAGCACGGAAAGTCGGGGAATCACCATGGACCTGGTAAACAACCTGCGGGCAGCGCTGGCCGGCCCATCGCATGCACAGCGCTTCCTGCGGCTGCACACCTCGCTGGGGAGCGACGTGCTGGTGGCCGAAACGCTGGATGGCGTCGAACAGATCGACGGCATCGGTTTCCAGTGGACGATCACGGCGCTGTCGCTGGATGCGGGCCTGCCGCTGGGCCCGCTGATCGGGCAGGGCGCGCTGCTGCAGATGCAACAGGCCGACGGCAGCCTGCGGCCGTTGCATGGACGCATCACCGCCGCCGAGCGGCTGGGCAGCAATGGCGGCCTGGCACGCTACCGGCTGCGCCTGCAGCCGTGGCTGGCGTTCCTGTCGCAGCGGGTGGACAGCTATGTGTTCCACGATAGGACGGTCGTGGAGATCGTCGAGGACATCTTCGCCGACTACGGTGGTCTGGCCCCGGCCTGGCGCTGGTCGCTGGCCGATGCCGGCCAGTACGCCCGGCGCAGCCTGACCACGCAGTACCAGGAAAGCGACCTGGCCTTCCTGCAGCGGCTGCTGGCCGAGGAAGGCATCTATTACTGGTTCGAGCACGCCGGTGACCCTGGCAGTGCCGACTTCGGCAGCCACACCCTGGTGCTGGCCGATCACAGCCATGACACCGCCGAGCTGGGCAGCGTGCGCTTCCATCGGCGCGATGAGAGCGAGCGCAGTGACAGCGTGCAGCAGTGGTCGACCGCGCACCGCTGGCGTCCGGGCAAGGTGCAGCGTGCCACCTGGGACTACCGCACGCTGGAGCGCCGCCAGGCCAGCGCCGAAAGCGGGCAGGCCAACGACCTGGGCATCATCGACCGCGACACCTGCGGCCCCTACGGCTGGCAGGACAATGCCCGCGGCCAGCGCCGCGCGCAGCAGCACCTGGATGCGCTGCGCGTGCGCGCGCAGACCATCGAGGGTGCCGGCCAGTGGCGCACGCTGGCCCCGGGTGCACGGTTCGGCCTGTCGCAGCACCCGCAGGTGAGCCAGGACGCGCAGTTCCTGTGCCTGTCGGTGCAGCACCAGGCGCGCAACAACCTCGATGCCGATGTATTCGATGCGCTGGAGCAGACCCTGGGTCCGTCCAGCGTGGCCGCGCCGGCACTGCCGGGCGCGCTGTCGGGCCTGGCCAATGGGCGTGCGCCCGGTGAGGTCTCCACCGCCTTCTACGACAACCGCTTCGTGGCCATCCCGGCCGAGGTGACCTACCGGCCGCAGACCGACGATGGCCATGGCGCGCATCTGCATCCGCGGCCGACCATCACCGGCACGCTCAGTGCGATCGTGGTCAGCGATGGCGACCCGCTGCTGTCCGACCGCGACCACCGCATCAAGGTGCAGTTCCCGTGGCAGCGCGGCGGCAACGCCAGCAGCGGGCTGACCCATCCGGGTGGGGACGACAATGCCCCGGCCACCGGGGGGGCCTGGACGTGGGTGCGGGTGATGACCCCATGGGCGGGCGACAACTGGGGCGGCGTGGTGCTGCCACGGCGCGGCCAGGAAGTGCTGGTGGCCTTCCTGGAGGGCGACATCGACCGTCCGGTGGTGGTCGGTGCGGTGTACAACGGCCGTGGCCAGCAGGACGCGCAGCACAACCAGATCAACGGTGGCGGTGCCAACGCCACCGGTAATGCGGCGGCGTGGTTCGAGGGCAACGATCACGCCGCGGTGTATACCGGTTTCAAGAGCCAGGCGCTGGCCGACAGCCAGGGCGGGCAGGGCGGCTACCAGCAGCTGCGCTTCGATGACACGCCGGGCCAGGGCCGCGCGCAGCTGTCCACCACCCAGCACGAGACCACCCTGACCCTGGGCCATCTCAAGGGCGGACAGGACAACGTGCGCGAGGGCGAGCGGGGCTTTGGTGTGGAACTGTCCACGCAGGCCCAGGGTGCACTGCGCGCCGGCCGTGGCCTGCTGCTGACCACCGAGCCGGGTACGCCGCAGCTGGCGGCGCCGCAGGCACTGAGCCAGTTGCAGGAAAGCCAGCAGCTGCTGCAGCAGCTGGCCGAGTCGGCGGCCAACCAGCAGGCACAGCTTCCGAGTGATCCCAACGAATTGCCGGTGGACACGACGCTGACCGAACTGCAGGAGACCCTGCGCGCCACCCACAGTGGCAGCGCGGCGGGCAGCATTGCCGGTGGCGACGGTGAAGCGCCGGGCTGGAGTGCGCCGGTCCTGCTGGGCAGTGGCGTGGCCGGCGTGCTGAGCCTGACCCCGGCCGACCAGGTGTGGGTGAGTGGCACCCACACCACGCTGGCCAGCGGCGTGGCGCTGAACTGGATGACCCAGGGCTCCTTGACGATGGCCGTCGCCGGCGGGCTGGTGCTGTACACCGCCGGCATGGAACCCAGCGGCGAGAGCCCGAACCAGGAGCGCGGCATCGCGCTGCATGCGGCACAGGGCAAGGTGAGTGCGCGTGCGCACAAGAACCAGGCGATCGTGGCGGCCAAGACGCAGGTACGCATCGCCAGTACCGAAGCGGACGTGCAGCTGTCGGCGCCGAGCAAGCATCTGCTGGCGACGGCGGCCGGGGCCTACATCCGGATCGAGGGCGACAACATCGAACTGGGCGCGCCGGGCAAGGTGGAATTCAAGGCGAGCCAGAGGGAATGGCTGGGGCCGGCGAGTGTGGTGGGGGAGGTGAAGGTGCCAGACGGTTCACACAAGGCATGCGAGTATCGCGTGCGTGCAGCGGAACAGTCGGGCGCCGGCTTGGTCCCACTGGGAGCCTGAGAGATGCAACTCGATCACCGGCTATTCGAAGCTCATCAGTATGCGTTGATCAATCCACTCCAGATCGATCGACGTATCGCCAAGCTTTGGCCATGCGAACCCATCGTTCCCAAGGAGCTCCTTGGGCAGAAGCATCTTCTTCCCTATCTAATCAGACTGGAAGAAATTGAGCCTGATGCGCGTCTAGCGGCACTTGATGAAACTGTGCACTACGCACGCGATCATGACCGCATCCCATTCTCGGCGTTGCTGAAATGCAATGCCGACAGTCAGCGAGTCCGAAATCACTTGGCTCGTATGATGGTGAGAAAATTTGATGGTGAGAAGATGCTATTCAGATACTACGATCCTCGTGTCTGGAACGCGCTGAAGTGGATTCTCTTGTCGTCGCAGCTGGATGCATTGCTTGGTCCCATCAATGCCTGGACCGCAACCGTGGACAAGGGCGCGCGGTGGCAATCATACGAAAACAGTGGTTGTAACAAGGATGGGATGCATCTAACGTCCGATCAGCTGTACGCGATTTCCTCGTTGGCTTCTGTTAACAGGGTGATCGATCGGTTGCATCGAGAGGGTGGGAGCATTGAGGGTGCTGGGCTTTCGAGACGTGTCTTTGACGAGATGGAGAAGGCCGGCGAGTGCGGGCTGACAGACCCTGACGATAAGGAAGCGTATGCATTTGCTTCAGTATTTCAATCACCTGAAGTTCATAACACGCCGCGGTATCAAGAGGCTCTTCGGATCGCCTGCTTAGAGCCTGGCGCGTTCCGCAGTGCCGTCAGCGACCCCTCCGACGAAGAGGTGGATGAACCTTCATTGGAGCAGACAGAACAAGGAGCTTGGCAGCATGGATAAGAGGCCGACACAGTCGTGTGACCCCGCGAAGAAGTGTGATGTCTGCGATCAGGTCGGCTTGCCGATTCTTCCGATCAGATACGCCATCTGCCGTTCAGACGTCAAGGAAATGTGGCAAGGGCCAAGGCTGGGAGGAGGGTTTGGAAAGGATGTGGCCAGTGTCACCCTTCCGGCCAGTGAGGCTCACTACACGTTGCGACTTGCCCGCCAAGGGTATCTTTATGTATTCAACGAGATCCGTGGCGAATGGAAGGGCTATCAGATCACCAGCGACTCCTATCTCTTGGAGTTCGATCCGCATGCGGCTCCTCCACCGCAGGAAGAGTTTCAACCTACATGCGCGCGAATGGCCGATTCGCAGGTGGCCCGCTTCGTTATCATCCCCGACCCCAAGCGAGCTGGAAAAGTTTGGTTTGGCTTCTCGGAGGCTCCATGGACGAAAGAGATCATGGAGCGAAATCGAAAATCCAGCGAGCGCAAGAAGCACATGCGCTGTATTGATGTCCAGATGTGGCTCAAAGGAAAGTCGCTGGATCACGTGGGAAGTGCGGCTGACGCCCCCTCCATGGTCAGCGAGTTCAAGTTTGGCAAGAGGGTAAAATCCGAGTCTGAAGTGAAGATCCCTATGCTCCCCTCAAGTCCGCCACCGGCTGCGGACCCTGGGAAGCCCCGAATTGTGGATCGTGCAGTTGAGACGATCCTCGAAGTCGTTGATGTGTATGCTAATCCTGGCTTTTCGTTCTCCTTTGCGCCTTTTTCAAGGTGTAAACAGGATGTGCCAGGAATGGAGGCATGGCTTCAGAAGAGCTCTTTGTCTGCGCGTCCGATGATGGTTGCGTTGAATGATCCCGCAGGAATAGCGCAGGAGCTTTCCGCACTTATTCGGCAGAAGACCCGAGAGTTCGAAGAGGAAGATGACAGGGGGTGGAAGTATGCAACCTCAGTGGCGATCCGCGGAATCCGGCAGGCAATTGAGGATCAGGCGGCCGCAGAGAAGCTGAGCTCCGTACGTGCCAGCGCGTACACCGGGCGCGCGGCGATGGAGCTGTATGCGGCGGGAATCACTAAAATGCGTGAGGAGTTGACGGCCGAAGAAGACAAGAGGGCCAGGGACTCCGCATGGGATCGCTACCGTGATGATTACAGCCAGCAAGCGCTTGATAGGTTTGACAAAAGCCTCATGCCGGAAATGGAGCGATACATCGCTTCGCACCTGAACCCGATTGCCCAGAGTTTCGTTCGCTGGTACAGGAACGACGATTTCAGGACTTGGCTGGCATGTAATCACCTTGATGAACTGTCATATAGTTCAATGAGATTGACGGAGATCGTCGATAATTCGCTTGAAGGGGTTGTTGGATTTGACTGTGTGCAGGCTGCGCTTCTGGAGGATCTCGCTGGTCGTTTTCAGGACATCAAGAACTGCACTGTTCGAGCGTTGACGCTCAATGACAAGATCGCGGCGGAGGTTATTGAGAAGCAATCCAAGACATTCTTGAGCAATTCAGATAACCCCGGTGCTTGGTCCAACATATTCAAGGCATATGCTCACGTCCTCGATCGAGGAGGTAGCAAGCCCCAGGAACTGCAACAGGGGTTAGGCCTGGTTGCAGGTCTTGTCTTCAAGACGTCTGGGATGTTTGTTACAGCCCTAACCAAGGCAGGATCAACTGTCGCAAAGGCAGGCATCAATATCGCTATTTCTACGGCGACGAGGAACAATCTGGTCGGCCTGCTCGGTGTTCTTTCGGGTAAGCGCATTCAGAGGGTCGGCATTCGTGCCTCGGAGCGTGAGATGGCGCACTTTCTGGTGGAGGCGCTCAGCGAGGGACAATCTGGTGTCAACAAGCGGGAGCTGAGGGCCCGTGTTGATCAGCATCTTCGACAGGAGCTCAGTGAGCGCAGTGGCGCAAGAGTCGCGACAGGCGATCGAAATGCGCGCGGCAGGAAGGTCTTCGAGTGGGCCTTGTTCTGGGATAAGGAAGCGATGGCAGCCGTCCGGAATGGACAACCGGGGGCTATGTCAAACATGCTGATGAGCGAAGATCAGGTGAGGGTCCTGGTGAGGAATCGCGCCGCGCAGTACACCGCTCCACGTGTGAGTTTAGACGTGCGTCTGGGGGTTGTGGGGCTGGTGCTGGACGCTTGGAATGTTGCGGATTCCTACGGCAAATTGGATGACGAAAAAGAGGGGCCGGGTGGGCGTCGCGATCTTAATCTAGGCGCCGCGCTTGCCGGCTTTGCGGGGACCAGTGTCGAGTTGACCGGGTTGGCTCTGGGCAAGTCGATGTGGGGGCGTGCCGCACTGTCCTCAGAGATTCGATTTGGCGCACTTCAAGCCTCCACCCGGGCGGGAATGGTAGGGTTCTTTGGAAAGCTGCTTGGGGCTGTGGGGGGTCTATTGGGCGCGGTAATCGACGGGTGGAAGGCTTATGACGCCTATAAGCGAAATGACGTTCCGATGGTTGCGTTTTATACCGTCACTGCGGTGTCAGGAGCGGTTGTCGCTGTTTTGATGTTGGCTGGCGTGATGACCGCTGGCGTGGGATTTATCGTGCTTTTGGTTCTGGGGCTTATCAGTATGCTCGGCGAGTGGCTAATTAATCTAATTCGGGATGATAAAATTGAGCGTTGGCTTGATATGACGCCATTCGGTGTTCATAACCATGGCTCGTTTGACTCGGTTGACGCACAGGTGGACGCATATAATGCAATGCTTCCCGCAGGAGCCTGACCGATGAGCCAGTTCGCAGGTTGGCTTGGACAGCGATACCGTAACAATCGCTCCTTGACGGATTACGAGATCGCTGCAGATGTTCGAAAATTCGATTCGTCAGGCGTCACGCCACTTGATCAGGGGATCGTGTACCTTGATGACGACTACATTGAGTACGTCGACCGCCATTTCCTCTATCGTGGCTGGGGCGCGATGTGGGGGTGCGTGATCCTCGGTCTTGTATTGGTTTTTGTTCTGGCATTTGTGTATGCAACTCTCGCGATGCACGCCGAGGGAAAGTCCATTAGTTCTGAGATGACGATTACGGTCGGCGTCCTCTCTGTCCTCATGCTCGGTTTCGCTGCCTTCACCTACCGGATGCTTCTTGGTAGAGATATATTCAGATATCAGTACTACCCCATCCGATTCGATAGGCGTGAGAGGAAAGTCCACATCTTCGCAGGGGGGCGAAGGGGCGTAATTTCAGTGCCATGGTCAAGTGTCAATTTCGTCATTGGGAGGGACAAGCCTCTTGGGCCGGATGAAGGTGCCACGTATGACCTGCGTGGATTGGTCATGAAGGGAGATCAGGTCGTCCATACCTTTGCAGTTGGTTCGGATAGCGGGTCCAATCCTGGCATCACGCTCGCACATTGGGAAATGATCAGGCGCTTCATGGAGGATGGCCGCTCTGCACTTCCGTTTCCTCCGCTTCAGCTGTACACATCGGTGGCGCCAACGTTGCGAAATGCATTCATCATCCATGTGTCTTCCGCTGGCGCGGGACTGATGTGGATAGCGCTGCCCGTTACATTGCCTTGGGCGCTATTCCGTTTCCTGACAATGAAATTGTGCCGCAGGCCAGTCTGGCCAGTGGGGGTGATCAGGCGCGAGGTATCTGACGACTCGGGCGCAGCTCCGCTCCGTGCACCCGTCGTATACGGACGCGTAAATCGCGTGGAAGGTCGTGCCGATGAAATGGAGCGCTTCTGGAAGGACTCGATCACGGCAGCCAAGGCCCGTAACGATGAGATTCGTCAGCAGCTGCAGGCAACCTCGTTGAATGCGTGAAGTGGGCGTTGGATGCATGGCGTGGCATTCTCGCTCAGACGAGTGAGCGAGGATCACGGATGTACAGCGGCTGGATGCGCAGTTTCCCGACGGATCGCTTTCTCTCGGCGCAGGAGAGCGCCTCGCGTTTCGATCCTCGGGTCGCCGAGGAGGTTGCACCTGACGAACGTGCGTCGTTGGTTCATTTCAACTCGACCTACATCGATCTGATCGACCGAAGGTTCCGCCTGCGCGGAATGGTCTCGACCACCATGGTCCTGCTGGGGACACTGGCCCTGTTCCTGTTCGGTTTCTTCCTGCTTTTCACGCTGGTGATCCCGAACCTGGAAGGCGACTTCTGGGACTGGGTGATGTACGCCATGGTCGGCGTGTGCGTGGTCGGTGCCCCGGTGCTGTTCTGGCACACGACGCTGCGCTACGAGTTCTTCACCTATGTCTGGTATCCGACACGGTTCAACCGGCGCAACCGGACGGTCTATTTCTTCACGGGTGGGGAAGAGGGCGCTGTATCCGTCCCATGGGAAGAGGCCGTGTTCTACATCGGGCAGGGGACCAGCCAGGCCTTCCTGCGCGACCTGCGCTGCAGCATCCTTGGGGATCGGGTGATCAAACGGACCTTCGCGGTGGGCCATTACTTCGACGACGAACAGAAGATCCGCGGCATCTGGGAGTTCATTCGCCGCTACATGGAGCAGGGGCCGGCAGAGGTGGTCGATACCATCGAGGGTCGCCAGATGAATCTGTCCGTGACGCCGTCATGGCGCAACTGCTACCTGTTCGTGGTGGCCAGTCTCGGTCCCAGCCTGCTGGGCGCGCGCTTCATCCTGATGCCCTTGCTGCTGCCCTTGGTGTTGTGCAGATGGCTGGTCCTTCGATCCTGCCGCGCGCCCGTGTGGCCACAGTGGGTGGAAGACGAGTGCGCAATCGATGCCAACGATCCTCTTCGGCTCGTGGAACCCGAGGTGATGGCGCAGTTCGAGCCCGATCGGCGTCCGCTCTGAGCGGGCCCGTGCGGCAGGCCCCTGCCCGCGTCAGCAGGCAGGGCTGAGGATCACATCGCCGGGCAGGCCGGATCCTTGCCGCTCACCGCCGCACAGATCCTGCGCCGGCAGTCCACGCCTTTCAGTGAGGTGGGGCTGGGGCAGCTGCGCAGCTGCGCCTGGATGTTGGATTCGGTCGAGGCGGACTTCTTGCTGGCCACGCGCTCGAACGCGGCGCGCTCGTCTTCGGCGCGTTTGCGCTGGTCTGCTTCGATCTGGGCGATCAGATCATCCATGCTTTGAGGCTGGGCCTTGGCTTTTGCCTTGGCCTTGTCCTCTTCCTTGATGATGCCGAGCAGGGTGCCGAGCAGATTTTCATCGCCCTTGCCTGCGGTACCGGCGGCGCGACTGCTGCGTTCACCCGGCTGGGCGCCCCGTGCCCGCGTCGTTGCAGCGGTGCCGGTGGTTGCGGCAGCGCCCGCAGCAACGGTTGCCGCGTCAGCGGCAGGAGCGGGTGGGCTCCCGGTGGTGGCCGGCAGCGCCGGCTCAGACGGAGAAGCGGGCGCATCGACGATCATCGCGGCGCCTTCACCCGGTGCCACCGACGGGGCGTCCGGGTGCCCGGTCACATGGCCGGTGTCGGGTGTCAGTGAATACTCGGACGGGTCGCTGTAGTCATTACTACCGGACAGACCCCAGGCGGTCAGCCCGGCGATGACGACCACGGCACTGGCCAATGCCAGCCACAGGACCGTACGGCGTTTGCCGCTGGACGGCGCGCGTGCGGCACGTGGCGACGCGGTTGCCTGCCGGCCCTCCATGTCTGCCAGAATACGGCCCGAATTCGGGGCCTGGCCCTTTGCCTGCGCTCCCCCTGAGAGCAGACTTGGCCGATTGATTCCGCCATTATTCAAGTGCATCCAGCCCTTGGTTTGAGTCGGCAACTGCCGAAGCGAATTTGCGCATTCTTAGTGAAAGCGGTTGGGGCGTCAACCAGATCGCGTGTCAGGGAGGACCGGTGTTGCCAATCGTGGTTGCTGCCATTGCCGTCGTACTGTTGGTGGCTGGCGTGTGCTGGGTACTGTTGTTCCCCGAGACGGTCGAATCGCTGCGTCAGGCGATCGCGAAGCGTCTGGGCGGATTCCGTCGTCGGGCGGGGCAGGTCGGTGACCGGGTCGGCCACGGCGCCACCCGCGTGCGCAGTGGGGTTCGTGAAGAGGTCGGAGCCGTGCACGGCGCACTGCGGCGCCACTGGCTCATTCTGGTTGTCGCCGCAGCGTTGCTGCTGATTCCTCCAATTGTGATATTCGTCACGCGGCAGACCGTGGTGCTGGAGGATTTCAGGGGCGATGATCTGGCGGAATCGAGTTCGATGGTCGCCCAGCTGCTACGCGGGGAGCGGCTGACGCCGCCACCGCCGCCGCCGCCGGAGGTGTTCACCACTGCCGAAGTGCGTCGTCTGCGGCCCGAAATCGTCACGGCTGATCGCAAATGGGGTCAGATCGATCCCGATCTGCAGCAGCGCGTGCTGGCCATCTATGAGGTCATGCGACGCCAGTACGGTTACGAAATGGTGCTGATCGAAGGCTATCGCAGTCCGCAGCGGCAGGCCGAACTGATGGCCGGTGGCAAGGCGACCCGGGCCGGTGCCTGGCAGAGCTGCCACCAGTATGGGCTGGGCGTGGACAGCGCACCCATCCGCGATGGCAAGCTGCAATGGGACATGGAAGATCCGTGGACCCGGCGTGGGTACTTCCTGTACGGCGAGCTGGCTGAACAGGCGGGCCTGGACTGGGGCGGAAACTGGCGGAGCATCAAGGACTATGTTCACGTGGAAATGACGGACCGCTGCCGCGCCGCCCGGGTGGCAAAGCGCGAGGAACTGTCCCGTCAAGGGTGATAACCGCACGGCGGTACTGGTATGGTTACGCCGATGGCCTGCGTCGTCGGGGGAGCCGGGGGGCGATGGAACGCCGGGTCACACATGGATCAAGGAGCATGATGGATGGCACGACCGTTTATCGTCGTCGGTGACCCGCTCAGCCACGGAGGGACCGTGGTGGCGGGCACCGGACAGACCGACATCAATGGCAGGCCGGTGGCGCGCGTCGGTGATCGTGCGTTGTGCGCCGTGCACGGCGCCACCACCATTGTCAGTGGCGACGCGACAGTGCTCATCGACGGTCAGCCGGTGGCGCGCGACGGCGACCGCACCGCGTGTGGAGCGACGCTGGTCGCTTCACAGGCCATGACCGGTCTGCGTTGACCTGCGCGGTCGACAGGAGCAGCGCATGGAGCAGGGCAACTGATGGCAGGATGGCTGGGCAAAGCAGCTTCGGTGGTGATGATCTTCGTCGCCACCTGGGGCGCGACGATTCTCTACTGGCGCAACAGCGGCACGGTACCGACCGGCATGCAGATGCTGGCCTACCTGGGCCTGCTGCCCGTCGGCCTGAGCGGTGCCGGCTTCATGCTGCGTGGCGCCGCGCGCCGTGGCGTCGATGCGGCGCTGGACAAGGCTGCGGCCAACGATGGGGAGCCGACCAAGGGCAAAGGCGAAGCCGTCGCGACGAAGGCGATGGTGCCGCCATCGGTGGCGTTGATTGCCGGTGGCCTCAGGCTGGGTGTGGATCTGGATGCCCAATCATGGCTGGCTGCTGCCGCTGCGCCGCCGCGTCCGACGCTCGATGGCCGCTTCCGCGACAACTACAACCTGCCGGTGCGCATGAGCGCGGCGCAGGACCTCGATGAGTTCCTGGTGCTGCAGGCCCGTCAGGACGGCATCGACACCGCAGCCCACGAACGGCGTGCGCTTGCCCTGCTGCAGCCGGTGCTGGAGGAACTGCTGGAGGCAGCATCCGCGGCGCTGCCGGAAATCATGGCTTCCGAGGAAGTGGTGGTGGCCGGTCTGCGGCGTCGCGACGAACAGCGCGTGGAGAACGTACTGAGCGTCGAGCTGCTGGTGCCGGGCAGCTGGTCCGATGCGCTGCGCCCCTGGGTGCAGACATGGCTGCTGGAGCAGGCGCGGATGGCAGGCATCGATGCGCGCCGCTTCGATGTCCGGGTCACCTCGCTGGACGGCGCACGCGAGGTGTGGCCGCACCTGCAACGGGTGATCGACGCACTGGATCAGGGCGAGCCACGCTGGCACCTGCTGGTGTCCGCGTCTTCTTCGATCGATGCCGCCATCGTTTCCTCATGGCAGTCCTCCGGTGTGCTGGCAACCGCACAGAATCCGGATGGCCGCATACCGGGTGAGGGTGCTGCCGGCGTCCTGCTGGCGAGCCGGGGCGTTGCCCATGAAGGCGACGCGCGGCTGTGGCGCCCGCAACTGGTACGCGCCGAGCAGATCGAGGCAACCCGGCCGGCCGAACAGCGCCGTCAGCTGGCGACGCTCGCTGCGCAGTGGCAGCAGACGCTGGGCCTGGAGGGCGCACAGGCCCAGTTCGTGCTGCATGATGCCGATCACCGGGGCGATCTGATGGTCGATGCCGCCGCCATCACGGCGTCGCTGGCTCCCGACCTGGACTTCAGTCCGCAGAGCCTGGCGCTGGCGATCAGCGCAGGCGAACTGGGCCCGGTGCTGCCGTTGGCGCAGCTGGCACTGGCCCGCGCACAGCTTGACCGCCAGGCCGAGCCGGTGCTGTTGCTCGGCGTGGCCGACAACCAGCAGCGACTGTTCGGCCTGGTCGACCCTCTTCCTTCCCCGACGCAGGCGGCCGATGCGCCGTCGGCCCCCTGACTTCCTGGATCCCTGCATGAGTTTGAGCAATTTCAGCTACTACCTGCGCGACTACCGTCTCTGGATGGTGCTCGGCCTGGTCGGTGCCGCTGCGCTGGCCCACTACGGTGAGGCCGAAGCACGGCAGATCGGCATCTGGGTGGCCATCGTGCTGGCCGGCCTGCTGGTGCTGGCGCTGCTGGTCTGGATCGTGAAGCGGATCCTGGCCCGTCGCGCGGCCAAGCGCGTGGAGGCGATGGTCAAGGATGAGGCGGACAAGGCGGTAGCCACCGCTCAACCCGCCCAGCGTGCCGATACCGAGGCGCTGCGCACGCGCATGATGGACGCGGTCAAGCAGATCAAGTCCTCGCGGATGGGCGTGCTGAAGGGCAACGCCGCGCTGTACGAGCTGCCGTGGTACGTGATCATCGGCAATCCGGCTGCGGGCAAGAGTACGGCCATCCTCAATTCCGGCCTGCAGTTCCCGTTCGAGGACAACCGCGGCAACGTGGTGCAGGGCATCGGTGGTACCCGCAACTGCGACTGGTACTTCACCACCAACGGTATCGTGCTCGACACCGCTGGCCGCTACTCGGTCAGCGTCGAGGACCGCATGGAGTGGCTGACCTTCCTCGGCCTGCTGAAGAAGAACCGCCCGCGCGCACCGATCAACGGCGTGATCATCGCCGCCAGCCTGGCCGAGCTGTCCGGCAGCAAGCCGGAGTTCGCGATCGAGCTGGCCAAGAACCTGCGCCAGCGCGTGCAGGAAATCACCGAGCGGCTGGAAGTGTTCGCGCCGGTGTATGTGCTGTTCACCAAGGCCGACCTCATCGCCGGTTTCAGCGAGTTCTTCCGCAACCTCGATCCCGGCGAGCGCGAGCATGTGTGGGGTGCGACGCTGCCGTTCGACGTGCATCAGCAGGGCGACGCGCTGGCGGCATTCGACAGCCATTTCGACGAGCTGGCCGAAGGCATCAAGGAAATGAGCCTGACCCACATGGCGATGCAGCGTGGCCGTGAAGTCTCGCCTGGGCTGCTGTCGTTGCCGCTGGAGTTCGTCGGCATCAAGCCGGCGCTGCGCACCTTCATCGCTACGCTGTTCGAGGACAACCCCTACCAGTTCAAGCCGGTGTTCCGTGGCTTTTACTTCTCCAGCGCACTGCAGGAAGGCCGTTCGGTGCATCACGCGTCTGAGCGCGTCGGCCGCCAGTTCAACCTGGAGCGCGGGTCCAATGTCGACGAGGCGCCGACCGGCCATACCGCGTTCTTCCTCAAGGACCTGTTCCGCAAGGTGATCTTCGCCGACAAGGAACTGGTCCGGCAGTATTCCAGCCCGCACCAGAACCGGCTGCGCTATGGCGTGTTCCTGGGCGCGGTGGGTGTGCTGGCGCTCGCGCTGGGCCTGTGGACCTGGTCGTACACCACCAATGCCCAGCTGGTGGCCAATGCCACCAAGGATCTGGATCAGGCCGTGCGCGTGCAGAAGGACCGCATGGACCTGAAGTCGCGTATCGATGCCTTGCTTCTGCTGCAGGATCGCATGGAGCAGCTGGACCGTTATGGCAAGGAAGGCGGCATCACCACCCATCTGGGCCTGTACCAGGGCACCGCGATCCGCGAGAAGCTGCTGCGTGAGTACAACCACGGCATGCAGCAGGTGATGCTGGCGCCGACCGTCTCCAATCTGGAGAACTATCTCGGCCAGGTGGTCGCCGAGCGCGACAAGCTCGGCCAGGGCGGCAGCGCTGCTGCCGAGAGCGAGGTGCTGTATCAGAACGCATCGCCAACCAGTACCAACGATGCGTACAACGCACTGAAGACCTACCTGATGCTGGGTAACCCGAAGTACGTCGAAGGTGCTCACCTGTCGCAGCAGCTGACCCTGTTCTGGCGCACCTGGCTGGAGGCCAACCGCGGCCAGATGAGCCGTGAGGAGATGGTGCGCGCGGCCGAGAAGCTGATGACCTTCTACGTGGCGCAGGCGGGCCAGCCCAGCTGGCCGCAGATACAGAACAAGGTCACGCTGGTGTCCGACACGCGCCAGGCGCTGGGGCAGGTGATGAAGGGGCAGCCGGCGATGGAGCGCGTGTACGCGCAGATCAAGGCACGTGCCGGCGCCCGCTTCGGAACCACCACCGTCGACAGCCTGGTGGGTGTGGAGCGCAACGGGCGCCTGATCAACGGCAGCTATGCGATTTCCGGTGCGTTCACGCGCAAGGCGTGGGAAGAGTACGTAAAGGATGCGATCAAGGAAGCAGCCAATACCCAGCTGAGCACCACCGACTGGGTGCTGGGTACCACCGAGCAGAGCGATCTGTCGCTGGCCGGCAGCCCCGAGCATGTCTCGCGCGAGCTGGTGACCCTGTACAAGAACGACTACGCGCGCGAGTGGAGCAAGTTCGTGCAGGGCCTGAGCGTGGCCGAGTTCAGTACGTTCGACGAGGCGGTGGCCCGCATCAACAAGCTGGGTGATCCTGGCAACTCGCCGCTCCGTGTTCTGCTGGAGCGCATCAACGAGGAGACGGTATGGGACAACCCGCCGGCGCAGGCGCGTTCGAGCAAGGCGCGCAAGGGCTTCGTGGCCTGGTTCCAGCGCACCATCCTGCGCAAGGACCCGGCAGCGACGGCCGCCGCGCAGCCGGTGGGTCCGATCGGCAAGGCGTTCGAAGGCATCGCGCGGCTCACCAGTGAGCGCGGCGATCAGCCGGCAGTGATCACGGCCTACTTCGAGACACTGGGCAAACTGCGTGCGCGCCTGAATGCCATCAAGAGCCAGGGCGAAATCGGCGTGGGCACCCGCAAGCTGATGCAGGACACCTTCAGCAATGAAGGCTCCGAACTGAGCGCGGGCCTGGCGCTGGTCGACGAGCAGGTACTGACCGGGTTGGACGAGAAGCAGCGCGAAGCCCTGCGCCCGCTGCTGCTGCGCCCGTTGACCCAGACTTTCAGCGCCCTGATCCCGCCGACCGAGGAAGAGGTCAACAAGACCTGGAAGGCGCAGGTCTACGACCCGTTCAAGGCACGCATCGGACAGCAGTACCCGTTCAACCTCAACTCGGATGTGGATGCCGCACCGAGCGACATCGCCGGCATCTTCGGTGCCAGTGGCAGCATTGCCGCCTTCAACAAGGACGCGCTCGGCACGCTGGTGATCCAGCGCGGTCCGCTGCTGGAGACCCGCCGCTGGGCAGGACAGGGTGTGAACCTGTCGGCTGAGCTGGTTGCCAACTATGGCAACTGGGTGAGCGGCTCTGCCGCCGGCGCGGCGCAGGACACCACGATCTTCGAGATCCTGCCGTCGCCGGCTGCCGGCGCGCTGGAGTACAGCATCGAGATCGATGGCCAGGTGCTTCGTTATCGCAATACCCCGCCGCAGTGGACCACCATGCAGTACCCGAACGCGGGGCAGGTGCCGGGCGTGAAGATCACGGCGGTGACCGGCGATGGTCGTACCGTGGAGGTATTCAGTGCACCGGGCGCGAACGGCTTCAACCGCCTGATGGCCGAAGGCGAATACGAGCGCCTGGATGATTCCAGCCGTATCACCTGGAACGGCAATGGTGTGGCCGTGACGGTGGAAATGCGCATCGTCCGCCGGGCCGGCAGCGGCAGCGAGGGTGGTGGCGACTGGCAGCGCGGCCTGCAGCTTCCCGAGCGGGTGGCCGGTGGTACCCCTGCCGCGCCCGCGCCGGCGGCCACCGCGCCTGCTGCGGCGCAGACCACGGGAGGTGCGCAATGAGCCGCGTCGTCAGTGCCGGAGTTTCGTACTTCGGCAAGGTGCCCTCGCGCGGTGATTTCGTCCGTGCGGCCGACAATCACCAGCTGCTGGGCTGGCTGGACCGGTGGGCAGGCGAGAGCCTGGAACTGCTGAGCCAGAGCCCGGACTGGAAGCAGCGCTACGACGAGGCACCGGAGATCCACTACGCGTTCCTGGGTTCTCGCAGCAAGATGGTGCTTTGCGGGCACTTCCTGGCCAGCCGCGATTCCTCCGAACGCCGCTTCCCGCTGCTGTCCGCGCTGCGCCTGGATGCGCCGGAACCGTTGCCGTTCATCGGCCGCAGCCCGCTGGCGATGTCCAACGCCTGGTCCGGACTGGCCCGCCTGGCACGCCAGGCCTACCAGGAAAGCGACGCGGCGCAGGCGCTGGCGCAGCTGGCGGACGCACGTTTCAGCATCAGCACCGATCCCGGTGACTACAACGGCAGCTTCCAGGACTTCCTGGAGAGCACCTCGGTGGCAGACCTCGAGTCGCGCCTGCGCGATTCCGGTCACGGCGAGGTGGCGCTGCGACAGGTGCTGCCGGCACTGGGCCTGCTGCTGCAGCCGGTGCTCAGCGGGGGCGATGTCAACATCGACAAGGCGCTGGTGTTTCCGCTGGTCCGTGACCCGGCCTATCGCCCACTGGTGGCGGCATTCTGGCTGGATCTGCTGTCCAGCTTCGTCTCCCGCGGCGATTTCGAACTGGCGGTGCTGATCCGCAACGACGCTGCGCCGAGCATGATCGTCGGTTTCAACGGCGCCGACCGCCAGGTGCTGCGTGCGGTGCTGGACCCGGCGGAAGCCGGCGACTTCCTGATCCGGATCCAGCATTCGGAATGGGTGGACGACTATCTGCGCGGCGATTACAACCTCAACCGCTTCGGCAGCTTCCTCGACCGTGACGATCTGGCCCTGGCCACCGCACGCAAGCTGTTCGGCGAGACTTTCCTGGGAACCTGATGATGCGCTTGTGCAACCCTCTCTCCCTTGCGTTGCCGCTGCTGCTCGCAGCCGTGCCGCTGGCCGCGCAGAACGCGCCTGCTGCGGCACAGGCTGCCACCGAACGACCGGTGGTGATCGAAGGCGTGGTGCCTGACCAGGCGACCAAGGCCAAGCTGCTGAACAATCTGCGTGCCGTGTATGGCGCCGAGCGCGTGGTCGACCGCATCCAGGTCGAGACGATCGCGACCCCGCCGAACTGGGGCGATTACGTGGCGGGCATGATCAATCCCGGCTTGAAGCGGGTGTCGCCCGGCAAGCTGGAAGTGAACGGACAGGCAGTGCGGATCACCGGTGAGGTCGGCAACGAAGCGCTGCGGCAGCAGGTGGCCAGCGACCTGAGTCTGGCCAGCAATACCAGTTACACCGTGACCAACGCGCTGAAGGTCGGCTCGCAGCAGAACGTGCTGGACCAGACGCTGGCCAACCGCATCATCGAATTCCAGAGTGGCAGTGCGCGTCTGACCCCGTTCGGCATGAGCATCCTCGACGAGATGGTCGCCAAGATGGCGCAGATGCCGGACAGCCGTTTCCTGATCATCGGCCATACCGACAATGTCGGGCAGCGCGAATCGAACCTGGCGCTCAGCCACGCGCGTGCGCTGTCGGTGAAGAACTACATGGTGTCCAAGGGCATTCCGGGCAGCCACATGGATGTCGTCGGCAAGGGACCGGACGAGCCGGTGGCGGACAACACCAGCAACGATGGCCGCGCACGCAATCGGCGCATCGAGTTCAAGATCCAGTAAACATGACGGGGATCGGGCCAGACCCGATCCCCGCATGAGCGGGATCCGCAGGCAGATCAGTCTTCTGGATTGACGTCCAGCATCTCTTCCATCTGTTCCAGCGTGCCGTGGTCCTTGATGACGCGCTTGAGCCAGACATGCAGCGGCATCTCGCCCCAGCGTGCGGCCTTCTCGGCGAGATAGGCCACGGGGCTGTGCGGTTCGGTCCGACGGAAGAACTCAGCGACCTGGCGCAGCTGCTGCAGCGCTTCCTTGCGCGAGCCGGGTGCACCCGCAGGGCCACGCGGTGCTGTCACCGGGGCCGCTTCGGTCGCGGGCGCCTCATGGCCGAACGATGCATCTTCAAAATCGTCGGAGGAGGCTTCGGTTTCGCCATCGAGCAACACCCCGGCTTCGCGTGCGAAGCGCAGCACGGTGCGCTGCAGGTGTTCAAGCTGCTCACGCACCGCGCTGAAGCTTGGGCCATCCAGCCCCAGGCGGTTGTCGACCGCGGCCTGCAGTTCGGCCAGGGCCTGGCTGCAGTCGGGCAGGTCGTCGGCCAGCTGCCGGTAGAACCCGTGCTGGGTATCGCGGCGGGCGGCAGTGAGAATGTCCAGACCAGGGCGGCCGTCATCCTCTTCGCCGCTGTTGGCACGGGCATGGGCATGCTCGAAGTCGGCGAGGCTGAAACGCCCCTGCGGCGCGACGGCAATCGGCACGGAGCGCAGCCATTGCAGCGAGTTGGTCAGCAACCAGCTCAGGTTGCCGATGCGCTCTTCAAAATCGCCGTCAGGTGCCTGCGGATGCACGTCATCCCAGTAGCGGTCGCACAGGCCGGCGGTGAGCCGGTAGCCAGCGGCGAGGCCCTGGAATCCTTCCAGCTGGGTGGCGGCTTCGCTGAGCCAGCCTGCCAGCCGCAGGTCCTTGGTCCGGGTCTGCAGCAGGTCGGTGGCATCGCGCAGCACGCTGCTCCAGTCAGCGTACTTGATGTCGGTCTGCCACGCCCCCTGGTCCAGGGTCGGGTCGTCGGCACGACGGTTTTCGATGATCCGATCGAATTCAGCCGAGAACGACAGGTCTTCACCGGTCGGGGCGTGTTCCGAAATCGGGGCCAGCAGGGCTTCCTGATCCAGCATGGCGGGTCTCGTTGGGGACTGTGGGCGATTCTAGCCCGCCGATGTGAACGCGGTCGCGGGATTGGTCCGTCCAGGCATGCCTGAATACGGAATGCCGTCAGTTATGTGACGAACAACGCACTTCCATGGCGGTAGAGGCGTCGTGATTTTGACGAACACCGCAATCTGGTAGATTTGATGGCTGGAATCCGACGCCGCCGGGTAGGTGCAGGCGTCTTCACACTGGAATTGGCATGGATCAGCTGAACTACGTGATGACCCAGGTTGCCGGGCTCGGTGACGCGCAACGCCTGTATCGACTGCGGTCCGATGCACTGGAAGGGTGCACGGTGGAGCGGTGGCGCGGCGGTGATGCGCTCGGCCAGCATGCCTGGACCGATGTCGATGTACTCGCCACGCGCGCTGATATCGCGCTGGACGCCCTGCCGGGCACGCGTGCGACACTGGTCGCGCAGACGGCCGATGGTGGTCAATGGCAGCGCAGCGGCCTGATCGCGGACGCTTCCTGCCTGGGCAGCGACGGTGGCCTGGTGCGCTACCGGCTGCAGCTGGTGTCATGGACGTGGTGGCTGCAGCATGCTCGGCACAGCCGCGTGTTCCAGGAACAGAGCGTGCGTGCGATCGTCGATGCCGTACTGGCAGGGCACGCTGGCATCGCGCGCTGGCGCTGGGCCGAGGGCGTCGACGCCTTCCTTGGCCAGCGCGTGCGCAGCTACTGCGTGCAGTACCGCGAGAGTGACCTGGATTTCCTGCAGCGCGTGCTCGCCGAAGAAGGCCTGGGCTGGCGTCTGTACGCCGATGAGGAAGCGCCCTGCGGCAATGGCATGGAGATCTTCGCCGACAGCGTCGCGCTGCCGGAAGATGCCACCAGCGCGGCTGCAGGCGTGCGGTTCCATCGCAGTGACGCCACCGAATCCAGTGACAGCGTGCAGGCCATCGGCCTGCGTCGGCGCCTGGCCAGTACCTCGATCAGCCTGCAGAGCGATGATTACCGCCAGGTACGCGCACTGGTGGCACAGTCGCCGATGGAGGGCGGAGGTGGCCAATCGTCGCGCGAAGACTACGATGCGGTAGGTGCCTACGCCTTCAGCGACAGTACCGCCGGTGCGCGCCAGGCCCGCCTGCAGGCGCAGGCGCGCGAATCCCACAGCCGTGGCTGGCAGGGGTCGGGTACGGTTCGCGGCTTCCAGTCCGGACAATGGCTGCGGCTGCAGCAGGCCCCCGGTGCGACACCGCCTGAGCTGCTGCTGGTGGCCGTCGAACATGCCGGCATCAACAATCTCCCTACCGATCTGCGACGAAGCCTCGATGACGCGCTGGGCGTGGCGCCGATCGATCCGGCCGACGCTGCGCTCTGGCAGCAGGCCGAAGCAACCGGGTATGGCAACCGTTTCGGCGCGGTGGATCGCACCCTGCCGTGGCGCCCGCTGCTGCAGGACGGTAGTGGCGCACGGCTGAATCCGCGCCCGACCGTGCCGGGTTACCAGACCGCTGTCGTGGTTGCCGGCGACGGAGGCGCCAGCAAGGACCTGCACGCAGACAGCCATGGCCGCGTGCGCGTGCGTTTCCACTTCCAGGAAGGCGAGGGCGGCGGAGCCAACGACAGCGCATGGTTGCGCGTGGCACAGCGCTATGCCGGACCCGGCGTGGGCAGCCAGTTCCTGCCGCGCATCGGTCAGGAAGTGCTGGTGGGCTTCCTCGACGGCGATATCGATCGGCCACTGGTGCTGGGCACCCTGTACAACGGACGTGGCGAGGCGGGCGTGGCACCGACGCCAGCCGGCGGAAGCGGCCAGAGCGACGTGTCGCTGTATGGCCAGGCTGCAGACATGCGCGGCAGCGCGCAGGCCAACCTCAGTGGCGGCCAGGCGCCGGCCTGGCATGCTGCCGGCATGGGGGACCAAGCGCATCGGCAGGGCGGTGCGCTGTGGGGTATCCGCTCGCGCGAGTGGGAAGGCGGGCAGGGCGCCAACCATCTGCTGTTCGATGACTCGAACCAGCAACTGCGCGCGCAGCTGGCCAGCAGCCAGCAGGTGTCACAACTGACCCTGGGGCACCTGCGTCACCAGGCAGACAATTATGTCGGCAGCCTGCGTGGCACCGGTTTTGAACTGCGCAGCGACGCGTGGGGCGCGGTGCGCGCCACGGCCGGTGCCTGGTTCACGGCGTACGGGCATCGGTCGACGGCACCTGCGGGCGAGGCAGTGCAGCCCGCTGCCTTGCTCACGCAGTTGCAGGCATTGGGCGAACGCTTCACCCAGGCCGCGCGTACGCACCTGACCAGCCCGTTGGCGATGCAGGAGGGCGCGCGCGCGCCAAAGCGCTCGGAGCTGGTTCCCGATCAGTCGCCGGTTCCCGCGCTGCTGGCGAGCGTACGCACCACCACGGGCGGTGATGGATTCGATATCGGCAAGAGTGGTGCGACCGAGCGCAAGTCGGATGCTGGGCAGGATCGCGTGCCGCATTCGGGTGATCCACTGCTTGGACTGGCCGCACCGCAGGGACTGGTGCAGGTGGCAGGCCAGGGAGTGCACTGGGGGAGCGGTGAAGGCCTGCTGTTGGCCAGTGGCGGTCATAGCGACACGGTTACCATGGGGCAGACCCGTCTGCATGCGGGGCAGGCGATCGGCGTGCTTGCGTCCGTGGTTGAGGGCGCAGCGGCCGCACCCACCGCGCTTGACGTCGTGGCCGGCACTGAAATGCTCGATATCCAGTCCCAGGCGGATGGGGTGCGCGTGCAGTCGCGTGGCGCTCTGCGCGGGGCCAGCGCGCAGGCGCCGGTGGAACTCGCCGCGGCCAATACGATCCACGTGGCGACGTCCGGGGGGGCCAGCCTGACCATTGCCGGTGGCAACATCACCATCGCCTGTCCGGGCACGATCAAGGTGCATGCCGGCAGCAAGTCATTCGTCGGCCCGGCGCAGCAGGGCTATCCGCTTCCCCAGTTCCCGCGCAGCAGCTGTAAGAGCTGCATTCTCGACGCCATGCGCCAGGGCACGCCGGGAGTGCTGGTGTGAATCGTTACGCCGTGATCGACAGCGCGCAGCGGTCGCACTTCCATGAGCGGCTGGAGCGTCTTGGCGCGCGCTACCGCTCGCTGTTCGAAGGCACGGCCGAGGCCGGCCTGCTGGATATTGCTCCCTTGCTGGTGGCTTGGACGGACAGGGACCTGCACGCGCAGCTGGATGCGGAGATCCGGCAGATGGGAGCGCAAAGGCCGGGCGTGACCCTGCTGTGGAGTGCACTGGAACTGGACGATCTCGCGAAGCGGTTGCGTGCTTTCCATCTGGTGAAGGTGCCCGAGAAGGGCGGTCGCGAGATGCTGTTGCGCTGGTACGACACCCGTATCCTGCCTGCACTGCTGGATCTGTTGTTGCCTGCGCAGCGTGCCGCCCTGCTGGAGGGCGTACAGCGCCTGCAGTACTTCGACCGCTACGGCGATCTGCAGGAATGGCCGCTGGCCGAGATGCTGGCCGGAATGGATGATGCCGGCCTGCCTGCGCTTCCGCCATTGCGCCTGGACGAAGACCAGTACACGCGCCTGCTGGACGCGTGCGAGCCGGATGTGGCCATTGCCCAGCTTCGCAGGGTCATCCCCGATGAGATCAAGCGGGTGCCGTATCGATCGCTGTACCCGTTCGTCGTCGACCTTATGCAGGATACGATCGCCCACGGTGTGAACCAGGTGGACGATCACGTGCAGTACCTGTTGCTGGCGTTGTACACCTCCGGCGCGTGCCGCGGCCATCCTGCCGTGCAGGCGCGTTTCGCGCAGCCTGCCGGGAGCTGTGAGGTGCCGTTCGCGGACTGGGCATCAGCGCTGCCGGAAGATGTCTGGACGACGGGCGTCCCGCTGTGGGACCACACCGCCTCGCCTTTGCAGGCCGAGCCTGCACCCTCGTGGACGTGAAGGAAGAATCATGCGTTTGATGCGGACCCATCTGCTGGCGGCCCTGGCGTTGCTGCTCCTGTTGCCGGCATTGGCGGCCTGCAAGGGACGGACGGCCTCCACGCCGGTGGCCGTGCTCGGCTACAACCATACGGATGCATACATTGCGCAGTTCCTCGTGAATGGCGGCAGTGGCGGGTCGGCCGATTCCCACTCGGAAGGCGGAACTGTCTGCTGCGTCGTGCTGCCTGATCGATGGACGCCGGACATGAAGGTGGAGATCGAATGGACCACGGATCTCGAAACGTTCCAGAAGAAGACCGTTGCGATTCCGAAGTACAACCAGCTCGGAAACCTGGCCGTCCATTTCCTGCGCAATGGCGAGATCAAGGTCTTCGTCACCAATCTTGTGCTCGGTCATCCCGACTATCCATTGACCGGCCCCGAGGCGCCCTTGCGCGAGGGCGAGAATCCAGTCTGGGAGCACCTTCGGCGCCCGCTTGAAAAGTGATCACGGGGCCCGGTCGCTCACCGGGCATCCGATCCGAATGCTTGGCGTGGGTGACAAGGACAACGATCCCGGCGGGGACCAGCAGCGAATCCAGGAGACAAGGACATGAGTGGACGCACGGCAACCGGCGCGCAACCAATGCCGGCAGATGGACGCAGAGCGCTGAGCGGCGCCGAAGCGCAGCAGCGGGCGCGGGCCATGGCGTGCATGCGCGAGAAGGGCTCCGAATGCCAGGGCCAGGTGCACGTAGGCATCTACTTCGACGGCACCGGCAACAACCGCGAGTGGGAAGGGACCTTTGTAACCGGCAAGACGCGCTCCCCCAAGACCCAGCTGGCCCGCAACGGTCACAGCAATGTGGCGCGCCTGTACGACGCCGCCCTGAAGGAGCGTGGCAACGGCTTCTTCAGCATCTACGTTCCCGGCGTCGGCACGCCATTCGCCGACGTCGGCGATACCAACCAGGATGGTGACACGCTGGGAGGCGGCGCCGCGCGTTATGGTGCGGACCGCATCCACTGGGCCATCCTGCAGGTCATCAATTCGGTACATCAGTACCTGAACGGTGGTGACCTGATCCAGCCCAACGAAGCCAAAGTACTGGTCGCCTCAATGAGCGAGACGCGACTGCTGGAAGGCATGACGCGACGCGCGATGCTCACGGCGATCGCGCAGCGGTTGGAGCGCGTGGTCAAGGGGCACCAGCGCCGCGTCAAGTCGGTGCACGTTTCCGTCTTCGGCTTCTCGCGTGGCGCGGCACAGGCGCGGGCGTTCGTGCACCGGCTGTATGAGACGGCAGAAGCCTGGGGCAGCGGTTGTGGCTACAACATTGCCGGCATTCCGCTCTACCTGAACTTCATGGGCATCTTCGATACCGTTGCGTCGGTCGGCGTTGCTGCGATGAGCCGCGTCTCGAAGGGCAAGTGGGACTGGGCCGCCGGTGACATGATGAGCATTCACCCGGAAGCGCGCCAGAGCGTGCATTTCGCCGCCCTGCACGAGCAGCGGATCAATTTCCCGCTGGACCTGGCGACCAGCGGGAAGGAGGTGCTTTACCCGGGCATGCACTCGGATGTCGGTGGCGGCTACTCGCCCGGCGGCCAGGGCAAGGACTTCGTTTCCGGTGCCGCGAACGGTACCGCCAAGCTTGCGCAGATTCCGTTGATCGACATGCATCATGAGGCCGTCAAGGCAGGCGTGATAATGAAAACGATCGAGGAACTGGGGGCGCAGCCAGTGCTCGCCATGCATTTCGGCTGCCACCCACAGCTGATCCGCGATTACAACGCCTGGCTGACCGGTCACGGTGTCCCCGGAGGCGCGCACACGCAGCAGATTGCAGGACATTGCCGGCAGTACGTTGCCTGGAAGGGCAAGCGGCTGCCGAATGGTCCACAGAGCGTGCTGCAACAGCCGTTCTTCAAGCAGTCCGATGCCGAGGATCAGGTGGATCTGGCCAATGCGCAGCGCGATTTCGCAAATCTGGTTGGAAAGCTGCGCAGGGGCAAGGAGGAGATGGCGGCCTACCGCAGGCAGCTGGACGAAAGCCAGAAACGCATGGAGGCGGGTCGCAAGATCGGGCGTCCGGTATTTGAACCTACGCCACGGGCCTCCCAGGCGGCTTACGACTACGCAAAAATCCCGGCCGAGACCAGCACTCTGCTTAACCTTGTGCTGGACGGTGCGCCGGTACCCGATGTGAGTACGGTGCTGTTTGACAACTACATGCATGACTCGCTGGCCGGCTTCTACATCGGGAAGTGGACGGAGCTGAATATTCCTGCCGTCAATACCTACGGCTACCTCCGCTATCGCGAGGTCTTCAGTGTGGCCGGCAGGAGGGCTCAGGAGTGCCGGGATCCGGCCACGCTGCCGCCAGCGAACATCCCCACCATCGGCGGCGCGTTCCAGCAGCTGGGCTCGGCAATGGGCGGGTGAGGCGATGCAGCGTCTGGAATGCCCGTTGCAATGATGGCCTGGTCCAAGGCAGGCAACTGAAGATGTCTGGCTTCGTGATTCGGGCTGCTGCAGTAGCCGGTGTACTGCTCACGGTGGGGTGCCATGCACAGCCTCCCGAAGTGGGCGGCTGGCGCAGAGTCTCCGACAGCGATCTGGAGCGACAGTACCATTTCTCCATGCTGCCGCACGCTGCAGCAGCGGGAAGTCGATGGGCCGCCTACGACGCCAAGGCGGGCAAGGTGGTGTGTTGCCTGTCGGTGGACGGTGCCGAGGTGGGCGAAAGTGAGCTCCAGGATCGCTTTGACATTCCGGGGCCGTGGATCACCGATCTGACCAATGGCTGGAATCCCGATGCCGCACCCTATCGCCCGCATGTGCAGCTGCTGAAGGTGCAGGGTGCGTTGAGCAGCTACACCTTCAAGGAAGAACGTGAAGCGGCTGGTGGTCTGCTGCTGCCACCCGACGCGCGGGCGGTGGCGGCCGACACCCTGGAGATCGACGGCGAGCGTTATACGGTCCAGCGCCGTGAGACCTCGCTGGCCGATGGTGACGGTGGCGTTCATACCTACACCTTGAAACCGGCCAAGGGCGGTGCGGCATTGAAGGTCGAAGTGCCCTTCGGAACCTATTAGTCGCCGCCATTGAATCGGCGCGCAGGCATGTACGGAACACATGCGGACCTGGGGGCTACTGCGGGATGTGCATGTCGAACCTGATGGAGGACTGCGTGCGGCGCAACAGGACTTCGGACAGCTGCTGCGGTTTCCAGCAAGTGCTGCTGCTGATCCTGCTTGTCTTGATTGCCGCGTGCGCCGGCAAGCCGGATCCATCGCGAGGTTCGACCGCGGCCAGCCAAGGACCAGCATCGACGCCCCACAACGCGCCCTACGCAGGCGTTGTGATGAGCTATCCACACTCCGGCTGCGCGTACGAGTACAGCCCGGTGGACTTCTGTGATGCGCAGCATCGCGCGCAGATCGACCAGGCCATCCTTACCCAGGTGCCGAACTTCAACCGGCATTACATCCTGGTCCAGCTGGATGAGCGCAAGGAGTACTTCCAGCGCTCCATCGTGCTGATCGACAGCCGCGACGGCACCGTGTATCCGTTGCCCATCGATGCGTTCTCGGGCCCGTTGGTGGGCAAGGATGGCGCACGTACCTATGGCACGGTGGAGACATCCGCTGAGAGCGACACGTTCTGCGTGAGCGGCGCACTGCTCGTCTACCGGGCATTCGAAGAGGGCCGCTTCTGCTTCGGATTCGATGGTGTCAGATTCACCGGCCACACCACGCAGTACATGCAGTAGCGGCCGCGTTCCCCGGCGATCGCCAGGCCCGGCTTAACGAGCCGCGCTGCCCGACGTGGCAACCGTCGCACCTTCATGGCATCCTCACGAAACTGATTGGCCACCGGCCATCGACGGATGAACGACATGCAGAAGTGGATCGGACGCACCGCCGGCGGGCTTGCGGTGGCGCTGTGCCTGGCGGCGCCGCTGGCACAGGCCGCCGAACCGGCCTTTGGTGGCTGGCGCAACCTGGACTCCCGCGATGGTGCCGAGCCCGCCTTGCGCGACGTCCCGTTCGCACTGCTGCCGATGCCGGTCGCACGCGATGCGCGCTTCTCGGTGTATGACCGCGAGAGCAAGCGGCTGGTGTGCTGCCTGCAGGTGGCCAGCGCCGAACTGGATGACACGGCGCTGCGCAAGGTCTATCAATTGCCCGAGCAGTGGGTGACCGACCTGCGCAACGGGCGCAGCACGGCCCGCCCGTGGCCGACGCGGGTGTACGAAATGCGCCGCGTTGGCGAACTGGTCGACTACGGGTTCAGCGATGCGCCGGAGGCCTACAGCGATCTGGGAGGCCTGCTGCTGCCTGCCGACGCGCGCCTGCTGCCCGATGGCAGCGTGCAGGCGGGGGCGACCTACCGTCTGCAGTTCCGCAGCACGCCGCTGGGCGATGACAGCAGCGCGCTGGACCGCTTCACCCTGCAACCGGCACAAGACACAGGCAAGCCGGTGATCGTCGAAGTGTCCTACGGAACCTATTGATCCGGAGCGTTAATCCGGCGTGACGGCGGTCGCGTGCGCCGCCGTTTTCCATCTGCTACCGTCGCCCTACAGGGGAAGGACCTGCCCGCCGCGTCGCGGAGGGCAGCAACGGTAGGAACGCCATGGAAGCGATTCGCAACCTCATGGTGCAGGCAGCGGGTCTTGATGCCGGCAGCCGCCTGTATCGGTTGGATCTCCCCGGCATGCCGGCGGTCGTTGTCGACCGGTGGCACGGGCGTGATGCCTTGTCGCAGGGGCGGCATCTTCAGATCGATGTACTCGCGCTGGACGCATCGCTGCCACTGGCTGACTGGCCGGGGCGGCCCGCATGCCTGCATGTGCACCTGGCCGATGGCCAGGATTGGCCGCGTCACGGCGTGATCGCCGATGCGCAGTGCGTGGGCGCTGACGGTGGACTGGTGCGCTATCGCATCACGCTGCGTGACTGGACCTGGTGGCTCGACCAGGCCCGCTGCAGCCGCGTGTTCCAGGAACAGAGCGTGCGCGAGATCGTGGACGCGGTGTTCCAGATGCACCCGCAACATGCGCATTGGCGCTGGAGCGATGAGGTCGACGGGATGCTGGCCGCATCCCGGCCGCGCAGCTATTGCGTGCAGTACCGCGAGACCGACCTGGCCTTCGTGCAGCGTTTGCTGGCCGAAGAAGGGCTGGGCTGGTGCGTGCAGGATACCGGGGAGGCGACGGCCGGCCACGGCGTGCTGCTGTTCGCCGATTCGACCCTCCTGCCGGAAGCCGCTGCGTCGCAGTCGGCGGGAGGGATCCGCTTCCATCGCGCCGATGGCACCGAGCAGAGTGATGGCGTGCAGCAGCTTGGCCTGCAACGGCGGCTGCAGAGCACGCACGTGCAACTGCACAGCAGCGACTACCGCAGTGCGCGCTCGCTGGCCGGCCAGTTGCCGGTGCAGGGCAGCGGGCAGGCGCGGCGCGAGGACTATGACCCGGTTGGCGCGCATGCCTTTGCCGACGCGGCCGAGCTGCAGCACCACGCTCGTCTGGTCGCCGAGGCACTGGAAGCGCAGGCACTGCAATGGCACGGCCGTGGCAGTGTGCGCAGCGCTGATGCCGGCCAGGTCTGGTCATTGAGCGGAACGCCGGGGTCGGTGCCGACCGAACTGTTGCTGGTGGACGTCGAGCACGCCGGGGTCAACAACCTGCCGGTGGATCTGCGCCAGGCGCTGGCAACGATGGACGATGCCGCCGCCACCGCGGACACGCTGCAGGTGGCTGCCCAGACGCAGGGCTACGCACAGACATTCGTCGCTCTGCCCCGCGACCGGCGTTGGCGTCCGACGCTATGGGACGGCACGGGTGCGCGACGCAATCCGCGGCCGCTGGCGCCCGGTTACCAGACAGCGGTCGTGGTGGCTGCGCAGGGCGCCGATGGCGCCGAGCTGCACGCCGATGCACTGGGACGGCTCCGCGTGCGGTTCCACTTCCAGCAGGAAGAGGGCAGCACGGACAGCGCGTGGCTGCGCGTCGCGCAGCGCTATGCGGGGCCGGGCGTGGGCAGCCAGTTCCTGCCCCGCATCGGCCAGGAAGTCCTGGTGGGCTTCCTCGAGGGCGACATCGACCGGCCGCTGGTGCTGGGCGCGCTGTACAACGGGCGCGGCGAAGCCGGCGTCGCGCCGACACCGGCGGGCGCCAGCGCTGAAGCCGATACGTCCATGTACGCACAGGCGAGGGATGGCACCGGCAGTGCCCAGGCCAACCTCGGAGGCGGCCAAGCGCCTGCCTGGCACGCGGCGGCGGCCGGAGAGCAGGCACACCGCAACGCCGGTGCGCTGTGGGGTGTGCAATCACGGGAATGGCAGGGGGGTGGCTGGAACCGGCTGCTGTTCGACGACAGCGACCAGCAGCTGCGGGCCCAGCTGGCCAGCAGCCAGCAGGCTTCGGCATTGACGCTGGGGCATCTGCGCCATCAGGCGGACAATCATCGAGGCAGCTTCCGCGGCAGTGGATTCGAGTTGCGCAGCGACGCCTGGGGCAGCGTGCGCGGGCAAGGCGGGCTCTGGTTGAGTGCCTATGCCCGCCGCAGCGTCGAACCGGCAGGTACGGCGGCACAGCCTGCTGCGCTGTTGCAGCAGCTGGCCACGCTGGCCCACAGCCATGCTGCGGCGGCGGGTACGCATCTGACAGTGCGGCCGGCCGCGCATGTCGGCGTGCAATCGCCGCAGCGCTCGCGGTTGGACGCTTCGCAGTCACCGCTGCCGGTGCTGCTGGCCAGCGTGCGCAGTACGGTGCCCGGTAGCGCGTTGCAGGATGCGGCCGGCTCGGCGCCGGAACGCAGCGGTGATGCCGGCGAGGGCCGCGTTCCGCATACCGGCGATGCCCTGCTGGGCCTGGCTGCACCTGATGGTGCGCTGATGGTGGCCGGACAGGGGCTGCTTTGGGCGCCGGGCGAGACACTGGCACTGGGCAGCGGCCAGCACGGCGAGGCCGTGGTGATGGGGCAGGCGCGCTGGCATGGACGGCAGGCCATCGGCGTACTGGCCGCAACACTGGAGGGGGCTGATCCGGGCGAGCCGGCGCTGACCCTGGCCAGTGGCGAACAGGTGCTGGACGGCAAGGCGCAACAGGACGAAGTGCGCGTGCAGTCGCGGCAGTCGCTGCGGGGCACGAGCGCACAGGGTGCCGTGGAGGTGGCTGCGGGCCGGACGGTGCAGGTGGCCACCGCAGGCGGGGCCAGCATCACCCTCAGCGGCGGCAACATCGTGTTCAACGCACCCGGGAGGATCGCCGTGCACGCCGGACGCAAGTCGTTCCTGCCCGGCGATCGCGGCCGTTACCCGTTGCCGGTCTTCCCGCAGTCGGTCTGCAAGGAATGCCTGCTGCTGGCCGCACAGCGTGCAGCCCCGCTGACACCGAAGGGAGGCTGAGCGTGGCCAACGACTGGCAGTTCCCACCGTTCTCGCCACCGCCTTTGGAGGAGGGCACCCAGCGTTACGTTCTGCTTGATGGCGCGCAGTGCGAGCAGCCCCTGCAACTGCTGCGCGCGCTGCCCTGGGCGCCGCTGCCCCTGTTCGACGGCCTGCTGGCCGATGGCACGGATGACGCCAGCGTGTTCCTCGCGCGCCTGCCGCGTGGCCTGGAGCTTGACGGTTTCCTGCAGCGTGCGGCGTCGTACGCGCGTTCTCCGGGCCTGCTCAGCCTGATCGACACGGCATTGCCTGCGGAAGAGCTGCAGCAGCGGCTGCAGAGACGGCTGGACGCCAGCTACCCGAACGGCAAGCTGTTCCTGGCCCGCTTCTTCGACGCGCGCGTGCTGCCATGGTGGGTGCAGGTGCTGGACGCGGCGCAGTGCCGGGCCTTCCTGGCGCTGGGAGAGCGCTGGTGGTACCTGCGCCACGATCTGAAATGGGCGCACCTGGAATTGCAGGACAGCGTGCAGGATCCGCACGATCCTCCCTGGGTGCTGGAGGCGGCGCAGCGGCGCGCCCTGATCGATGCCAGCTACCCCTACACGCTGATCGATCACTTCCAGCTCTCCGATCCGGAGCTGCTGGCGCGGCTTCCCCGTGCGCGCTGGTATACCTTCTTCCGACGGGTGGTGGCCACGGCCGCGGACGTCGGCATCGAGGACAGCCGACGGCTGGTGATGGTGTCGACCTGGGCGCTGCTGGCCGGTGTCGATCTTGGCGAGGATCCCGCATGGCGGCTTCGCCTGCAGGACTTCGCGGCGGGGCGGCGCAGCGCTGCCGATATCGGTGACGAAGTGTGGCCGCTTGAAGAAAGCTGGGACTGAACGGAGCGCGATCGGAATGATGGGCAACAAGTACCTGTGGTGGAGCGCGCTGGCGGTGATCGCACTGCTGCTGATGGGCGTCGGCTGCAGCCGGGCGATGGCACGCGGTAAGACGCCGATCATGTCGTTGTTCGCCTTCAACTACAGTCCGAACTACCTCGCTGACGTGCGTGTCGACGGGCAGTATCTCGGAGGGCTGGACGGGTACACCAACGGTGGTTCCGGCATGGGCCCCCGCGCGCCACGAGGCAAGGGGCCGCACAGCGTGCGCGTGCGCTGGATCGAGGCCAACCGATACGATCTGGCCACCAACCGCTATCTGGATGAAGGGCACCGCGTGCCGCGTGAAGCCGTGGTACCGCTGAAGACGCCCTATCCGCCCAACCCGGCCACCTTGCTGCTGCACTTCTATGCGGACGGCCATGTCGAGGCCGAGCTGCTGGACAAGGGCGTGAACAAGTGGGACGTACGGCGCATGCCAGTGCCGAAGGAGCACAAGGACCATGACCAGTATTGATCCGACCGCGATTCCCGGGCAGGTGGATCTTGAACCGGGCACCCCGGATCCGGTCGCCCAGGCTGAGGGCACGGCACGCACTGCGCGACTGGCCCGCGGCACACGTCCGCTGAGCGATGCCGAGCGCCGCCGTCGCCAGGAGGCGATGTGTGGCACCGTGCCCGACAAGGAAGCGGCCACTACGGGATGCACGCAGAGCCTGCACCTGGCCGTATTCTTCGATGGCACCGGCAACAATCGCGATGAGGAGCTGAACAAGGCCCAGAATGAGCGCGCATTGTCGAACATCGCCCGCTTGTTCATCGCGCACAGGGACGACACACGGAACATAAAACGGCAGTACCTGTCCGGCGTAGGAACACCGTGCCCGGAGGTCGGTGATAAGGGGGGGCTGCTGGGGCTGTCCATCGGCAAGGGCGGGCGCGAGCGCATCGACTTCGCGCTGCAGTCGCTGGACGAGCTGATAGACAGCCAGCCCGAGCCGATGCGCATCCTGGTGGTCAGCGTGTCGGTACTGGGCTTTTCGCGCGGAGCGGCTTCGGCACGCGCGTTCGCCCGCGATCTGGCCGCGCGCTGCCGACGCCAGGCCGATGGCACCTGGCTGTACCGCGAGCGTATTCCGCTGCGGATCGGATTCATGGGCGTGTTCGATACGGTGTGCTCGGTGTGGCCCAGCCTGACGGCGGCGGCAGTGAACTACCGCAATGGGCATACCGGATGGGCTGAAGGCATGACCATACCGGAGATCGTGGAGCAGTCGGTGCACATGACCGCCGCCCATGAGCTGCGCGGCCAGTTCCCCCTGGATTCCACCCGCGAGCATGCCCAATACCCCGCCAACACGGTGGAAATATGGTTCCCGGGTGTGCACTCGGACGTGGGCGGTGGCTACGATCCCCAGCACCAGGGGCGCCGGAACAGCATCGCGCGCTTTGCCCTGAACGAGATGTATGACATGGCGCAGGCCAGGGGGGTGCTGCTCAACCCGATCAGTCGCCTGGAACAGCACGTCAAGGCTGAGTTCGACAAGCAGGATCCGGAACTGCAGGCGGTGTTCAACGCCTATCTGCAGGCGGTGCGGGTCAAGCGTGGACGCATGGAGGACGTGCAGGCGTCGCATATGGAGCTGCTGTATCGCTGGCTGCGCGTGCGCGTGGCACGTGGTGACCAGTTGCCGTCGATGCAGCGGCTTGCTGCACGCGAAGAGGCCCTGCGCGAACAGGTGCGCACGCTGCGCCGACGGCAGTCGCAGCTGCCATCGCCCTGGGACAACGACAACCTGCATCTGGCCGACCAGGGCAATGCGGAGAAGACCGCCGAATGGAACCGGGTGTCAGACGAGCTGAAGGCGCGCAACGATGAGCTCTCTGCGGTACGCAAGCAGCGCCGGGGGCTGGAGAAGGAGAACGACACGCTGCTGGACAAGATCGTCAGCCTGCGACGGCGCCGGGAGCGCGGCAGAACGCTGACCATGGCCGAGCGGGTCACTCTGGAATCCTGGGACAATACGACCCTGCTGCCGCCGGACGTGGAGACCTTCTTCGACGGGTACGGTCATGACTCGGTGGCGCACTGGTTCATCGGCAACCTGAGCCAATGGCGGGTGCTGTACTTCGGCGCGACCAAGTACACGCCCGGCAAGGTCGAGGAGACGGCGGATACGCGAGAAGCCGTGCCCGGCTGAGGGGGCAGGGTACACTGGCCGGCGCAGCCCTTGGCCGTGCCGTCGATTGTGAGACCCGTGACCCGCCTGATCCTGTTGTTGTCCTGTTCGCTGCTGGCGGCCTGCGCCAGCGCGCCTGCGCCGGCTCCGGTCCCGTCGGATGCGCTGTGGAGGCTTATCGAGCGCGATTGCCGCGGTGCCGATGTGCCGCGTGGCGCCTGCCTGCAACGGGACGCGACCGCGGCCCGCCGCGATGTGCTCATCAAGGACGCCCATGGCGACTACCAGTTCCTGCTGATGCCACTGGACAAGGTCAGTGGCATCGAGAGCGCTGTGCTGTACCAGCGCGGTGCGCCGAACTACTTCGCGGCTGCCTGGCAGGCCCGCGGGCATACCGAACAGGCGCTGGGCCGCCCCCTGCCGCGCACTGTCGCAAGCCTTGCACTGAACTCGCCGCACGGCCGTTCCCAGCATCAGCTTCACATCCACATCGACTGCCTGCGCGCCGATGTGCTGCAGGCGCTGGACACGCACGCCCCGGCGGTCGGAATGCAGTGGGCGGCGTTGCCCGTGCCGCTGCGTGGCCATCGTTACGTTGCGCGCATGCTGCCGGGAGCAGAACTGCGTGCCAATCCATTGAACCTGCTCGCCTATGACCTGAGCGGGCTGCCCGATGTCGGCCAATGGAGCCTGGTGGTGGCGGGCCGCGAGAATGTGCTGGGAGGCCCCGGCTTCATTCTGCTGGCGACCCGCCTGGATCCCGCGACCGGCAATGAGGCCAGCGGTGAGGAGCTGCAGGACCATGCGTGCTCGGTACTGACCGGGGCGGATGCCGCGCTGGAGCGGGTCCGCTAGTCCGGGCGGACCTGTTGTCGCCAGCGCGGCGCGGTCAAGGCCAGCAGTTGCCGGTCCTGCCAGCCATCGATATCCAGATGGTGATCGCGCAGCAGGCCTTCATGCTCGAACCCCACCGAGCGCAGTGCATCGACGAAAGGCGTGCTGCTGGCCACCGGAAGCAGGGTGAACACGCGATGCAGTCCGACCTGGTCGAACAGGAAGGGGCACAGCGCCTGCAACGCCTGCGCGGGATGCTCGTGGCTGTGCTGCATTGAACGCAGCTCGGCGCAACGGGCGTGGGCGGAGTGCAGCTGGATCTGCAGTTGATCATGCAGCATGCCGTGCCGGTCATCGAACACGCCCAGCAGCAGCTGGTCGTTGTCCTGCTGCAGGCGCGAACGGTGGACGCCTGCCAGGAAGCGCGCTTCCTCGTCGACGCCTGACGGGCGGAAGATGCCGCGGCTCCTTCGATCGTCGAAGGCGCGCCAGCGTGGCAGATCGGCGCGGTTGAACAGGCGCAGGGTGATCGGGGCCGCCTGCAGCTGCACGAGGTGTTGGCGCAGCACGGGGCGGAGCGGCGGAATCGGAGGGCCGAAGGAACAGGTCGTCATGGCTTGACGATGCCCGTACATGCGCCGCCACACCATCAAGAATGTTGTAAAACGCACGTTGTCAGCGCGCGGTGTCACTTATCAGGTTCCGGCATAAGCCCATCAGGCCTGGTCATTTCCGCTGAAACTGTCCGTTCGGGACACTTTCGTTACGGGATCGTTATGCGTGCACAGGCCGCCGCGTCCCGTCCAATCGTCCAACTCCCCCAGGAAGCCCATGTCCGCCTCTCCCCAGGCGCTGCGCCATCGTCCGCTGGTGCTCGCGCTGTCGTCCCTGATGCTGGCCTCGTTGCCCGCCTTCGCGCAGGAAAGCGCACCTACATCGCTGCAGGAAGTGAAGGTCACCGGTTCGCGCATTCCGCGCGCCAGCGTTGAAGGGCCGTCGCCGGTGACCGTGATCAGCCGGGAGCAGATCGACGCGCAGGGCTACCGCAATGCATTCGACGCCCTGAGTGCGCTGACCGAGAACACCGGCAACGTGCAGGGCGAGGATTACGGCAATACCTTCACCCCGGCCGCCAACACCATCAATCTGCGCGGGTTGGGGCCGAACCGCACGCTGGTGCTGGTCAACGGTCGTCGCCAGTCCGACTATCCGCTGGCCTACGAAGGCTCGGTCAACGTGGTGAACCTGGCCAACATTCCCAGCGCCCTCATCGAGCGTATCGAAGTGCTCGCCGGCGGCGCTTCGGCCGTGTACGGTTCCGACGCCATCGCCGGCGTGGTCAACATCATTCTCAAGGAGCGCTACGACGGCGTGGACATCAACGTACGTGCCGGCGGTACCGAGCAGGGCGGGGGAGACAACCAGCGCGTGCAGGTGGTGGGAGGTGGTGCCGGTGAGCGATGGGAAGGCGTGTTCGGCTTCGAGCTGGGAATCCGCAAGGCCATCCACGCACGCCAGCGCGATTTCATGGACTCGCTGGACGATGATCCGCGTGGCACGGTCCCGCAGGCCACGGCCATCGCCTATCGGCGCAATGCAGCCACCGGCAGGAACATCGACCCGGGCAGTGACGGCTGCGATGCCGCTTCCGGGATCTACGGCGGGAGCGTGTTCCGCGCCACCAATCCGCGCCTGGGCAGTTACTGCGGCAGCAACGAGGCCGCCGCCAGCTACTGGACCGTGCAGACTGAAAAGCGCAACCTCGATGGCTATGGCCTGCTGACCTTCCACCTGGACGAACGGACCGATCTGTTCGCCGACCTGGCCGTGGGCAGCGCCACCATCTACAACAACACCCGTGCCCCGACGTGGACGTCCGCACGCAATTACTTCTACAACCAGAACAGTGGTGAACTGGAGAGCTGGTATCGCCGGTTCGCACCGGAAGAAGTGGGCGGCCTGCCGCGCAACGCCAATCGCTTCCTGGAAAAATCGTGGTCGTTCAACGTCGGTGTACGCGGCCAGCTGGGTGACAGCGACTGGGACTACGAGGCCGTCTACAGCCGCTCGCGCTACGAGAACCGGACGCGGCGGCCGGTGCTGCTGGCGGGAATCAACGAATACCTGCTCGGACCGACGCTGGGCGTGCGCGACGGGGTGGAAGTCTACGCGCCGGATCCGGCACGGCTTTACCAGCCGCTGACGCCGGACGAGTACGGGCAGTTGTCCGGTTACCAGGAGAGCCGCAATGCGGCGTGGCTGCAGACCTTCAGCGCCAGCGTCAACGGCCGCCTGTTCGAACTGCCCGGAGGCGAGGCGGCGCTGGCGGCCGTGGTCGAGGCCGGCAGCCAGGGGTATCGCAACCGACCGGACCCGCGGCTGGGAACCGGAGAGTTCTGGAACACCAGTGCCGGCGTTGGCGCAGGAGGAGAGCGTGATCGCTATGCGGTGGGCGCCGAACTGCAGCTGCCGTTGCTGCCGCGCCTGACCACCACGCTGGCGGGCCGCTACGATCAGTACCGGGCCGCAGGCGAACACATCGGCAAGGCGACGTGGAGCTTCGGCGTGGAGTTCCGCCCGCTGGACAGCCTGTTGATCCGTGGCACGGCCGCCACCAGTTTCCGTGCGCCGGACATGAACTACGTGTTCGCCACTGAAACCCGCGGCTACAACCCGGGCATGACCGATTACTGGCGGTGCCGTACCGCCGGTCAGCCGTATGACGACTGCGACTTCAACAGGCTGTCCATCGACTTCAGCAACCGCGCCAATCCGCAGCTGCAACCGGAAACCGCCAAGTCGTACGGCTTTGGTGTGGTCTGGTCGCCGCTGGCAAGCCTGGATTTCAGTGCGGACTACTACGACATCCGCATCGACAACGAGGTGACCAATCTCGACAGCAGCCGCATTCTGCGCGACGAAGCCGATTGCCGCCTCGGCCGTACCCTGGGCGGTGAAGTGCGCGATATCGGTTCGCCGCTGTGCCAGGACGCGCTGGCCCGCGTGATCCGTAATCCTTCCACGGCGGCGGTGCAGCCGGACCAGGTCACCCGGGTGCTGATCAATCCGATCAACGCGGCATCCGAGTCCGTGCGCGGCATCGATCTGAAGGGCAACTGGCGTTTCGATGCCGGGCGGGCGGGGCGCTTCACCACGCGCCTGGCCTACACCGTCGTGCTTGAGCATGAGTACCGGCAGTTCGCCGATGACGAGGTGCGTGACATCCGCAATTCCCTCGACGACTGGCAGTGGCGCAGCAAGGTCAACGGCAGCGTGACCTGGAACCGCGGTGACTGGACCGCGACGGTGTACGGCAACCGCTATGGCTCGCTGCCGAAGAGCGACGGCAGCGGCCGCATCGGACCGTACATGACGTACAACGCGAGCGTGTTCCGCACCTTCGGAGACAACCTGTCGCTGGGTGTCATCGTCAACAACCTGCGCAACAGCCGGCCGCCGGCGGACCGCAACGGGGGGGGCTGGCCGTTCTATCCGGTCGGCAACTACGACCCCTATGGCCGCCAGTTCTGGATGGAGATGGATTACCGCTTCAACTGAGCAGCGCAGGTGGGGCGCCTCTTCGACTCGCGTCTGCGGCGAGCGGAGAGGCGTCGCTTGGTGCCTTCACGACGCGCGGACAGTCGTCACAGCCATCCGCAATCACGCTTACGGCAACGCCTGTACCAGATAGGATTCGATGACGTAGCTGAAAGGTTGCTGCTGGCGGTCGCGCAGCAAGGCGCGTACTTCCAGGATGATGCCGTGGTCGCCCTCGCCACGGGGGGGCCAGAAGGTCTGGTCGGCTTCGGTCTCGCGCTGGAAGCCCAGCGGGCCGACCACGCGGCCGAAAGGCTCGTCGGTGCTGTCCAGCACCTGGTTCATCGCCGTACTGAGATGGCCGGGGAGGTACCAGTTGTCGGCCTCGGACAGCACGCGGTTCCCGCACACCAGCTGCACGCGGCGGTAGCGCAGCGCGGCGCTGGAGTCGGCGCCCAGTGCCTGCAGCACCTCGGCCGGGGCCTGCTTGTCATCGCCATGGATGCGCACCGCGCGGACGCGGGCCTGCTGGGCCAGGCCGTGTTCGGCACACCAGCTTTCCAGCGTGGCTGTGGCGCTCTGCCCGGACAGCACCCGCTGATGCAGCCGTTCGACCAGCGCCGCCGGGGCGATCCGCTGCTGGCCAGGCGGTGCCTGCGGCGGCGGAGCGCCGACGGCATCGCTGGCGGACAGGCTGGCGATCGGCGCGGCGGCAAGCAGTGAAGCGGCCTGCCAGCGGCGGATACGATCGTGGCGGTCGGACGGGCCCATGCGGCATCACAGCGGAAACAGGTGTCTATGGTACCCGTTCAGCGCTGTGTACGGCGCCCCCGCCGCGCCCCTGCTCCCGGCGGTATTCATCGAACGGGCTCATACCGGCTCGCGCTGCACCTGCTGCCACAGCTCGCTGGCCAGCGCACGCACGGCATCATCGGCGTCGCCACGGTGCAGCAGCCCGATCTCGTAGTTGTCGATCACCGGCAGGTTCCGTTCGCCGTCGATGATGCGGTGTCCGCGGCCCACTGCCCGGCGCGGCAGCAGGCTGATGCCGATGCCATCGGCAACCGCGCCCTGGATGCCGCTGAGCGATGAACTGGTGAAGGCGATGCGCCAGCGCAGGCCGAGTGCTTCGACCGCCTGGATCATTTCGTCGCGGTACAGTCCGCGCGGCGGGAAGGTCACCAGCGGCAGGGGCTCCTGCAGCAGGCAGCCACTGCGCAGGCTGTCGATCCAGTGCATGGGTTCACGCCGGCAATGCACGGCCTGGCGGCTGTTGCGGCGCTGCTTGACCAGGACCAGATCCAGTTCGCCATGATCGAAGCCATGGGCCAGATCGCGGCTGAGGCCGCTGCTGATCTCCAGCTTCACCTGCGGATGGCGGCGGCTGAAAGCGGCCAGCATGCGCGTGGTCTGCGCGTTGACGAAGTCCTCGGGCACACCGATGCGGACCGCTGTTTCGACCGTGGCGCCCGCCAACGCCTGTGCCATTTCCTCGTTCAGGTCGAGCATGCGCCGCGCATAGCCCAGCAGCGTGTGGCCGGCGTCGGTGGGCTGCACATCGCGATGGCCACGCTCGAGCAGGCGATGACCGGCCAGCTCTTCCAGACGGCGCACCTTCTGGCTGACCGTGGACTGGGTCGAGTGCAGGCGGGTGGCCGCAGTGGTGAAGCTGCCGCAGTCGGCCACCATCACCAGGGCCCGCAGCAGGTCCAGTTCGAACAGTGACCTATTCGATCTTGAACTTTCTTGCATTTGAACATTTCATTTCTGGATACCCGTGGCGACTTCTACCATGCGGCCAAGGTACCGGCAACGTCCGGCCGACTGATTCCGGAGGGTTCATCATGCACCTGCAACACCGCTGTCTGCGCTGGGCTGCGCCTTCACGGCGCGCGCTTCTGCTGTGCCTGCTGGCCGTGGCATTTCCGGCCTGTGCCGCAGACCCGTCCGGCCAGGCCGACGTGCGGTTGCGGGAGGCCGCCAGCCGCGGCGATGCCGGAGCGGTGCGCCAGGCACTGGCCGATGGCGCGGCGTTGGAAGCGCGCGACGCACAGGGCCGCACCGCGCTGCTGCTGGCGACCCATGGCAACCGCGTGGACGCGGCGCGCGTGCTGATCGAGGCGGGGGCCGATGTCAACGCCAAGGACAGGCTGCAGGACAGTGCTTATCTGTACGCCGGTGCGCGCGGACTGGACGGGATCCTGGCCTTGACCCTGAGCCATGGTGCCGACTTGCGCAGCACCAACCGTTATGGCGGCACCGCCCTGATTCCTGCCGCCGAGCGTGGCCACGTCACCACGGTGCGCATGCTGCTGCGTGCGGGCGTGGCAGTGGACCACGTCAATCGACTGCAGTGGACGGCGCTGCTGGAGGCGATCCTGCTCGGCGACGGAGGGCCGCGCCACACGCAGATCGTGCAGCTGCTGCTCGAAGCGGGCGCCGATCCTGAGCTGGCCGACGGCGAGGGCGTGACGCCGCTGGCTCACGCGCGCCAGCGCGGCCAGGCCGCGATCGAAACCCTGCTGCGCCAGCATGGCGCGACACGCTGATATCTGCTCCTTCCATTCCGCACGCTGGCCGTGCCCATCAGGATGTTGTCCATGTTCTGTTTCCGCCCGTTGTCCCTTGCTGTGCTGTTCGCCTGCGCACCGCTGTCCGCTGCTGCAGCCGAACGTGCCGATCTGCTGATCCGCAATGCCACCGTGGTCGATGTGGAGCACGCCCGCACCCTGCCGGGGCAGAGCGTGGTGATCCGCGGCGAGACGATTGTTGCGGTCGGCCCTGACGCAGGGCTGGAGGGCCAGTGGCGCGCGGACCGGCAGCTGGATGCGCAGGGGAAGTACCTGATTCCGGGACTGTGGGACATGCATGTGCACTTCGGTGGAGGCCCTGCGCTGATCGAAGAGAACAAGGCACTGCTGCCGCTGTACGTCGCCCATGGCATCACCACCGTGCGCGACTGTTCGGGTGATCTGCCGCAGCAGGTGCTGCAGTGGCGTGGCGAGATCGCCGCCGGCACACTGTTCGGTCCACGCCTGCTCAGCTCCGGCGCCAAGATCGAAGGCATCAAGCCGGTCTGGAAGGGGACGATCGAAGTCGGCAGCCGCGCCGATGCCGATCAGGCGATCACGCGCCTGCAGCGCGACAAGGTTGACTTCGTCAAGATCACGGACAGTACGCTGACGCCGGAACTGTTCCTGTACTCGGCTGCCGCCGCGCGCAAGGCAGGATTCAGGGCATCGGGCCATATCCCAATGGCGCTGACCGTGGAGCAGGCGGTCGATGCTGGCCTGGCGTCGATCGAACACCTGGACTATGCGTTCAAGGCGGGCAGCAGGGATGAGGCGCGGATTGCAGCCGATTTCGGCGCCGGGCGTATCGATCGTACGGAAGCGAACCGGCAGCTGGATGCCAGTTTCGACCGTGACACCGCGATGCGCGCGTATCGTGATTTCGCCCGTCGAGGCGTGTTCGTGACGCCCACACTCAACGGCGGACGCATTCTCGACTTCCTCGACCAGGACGATCATGCCCACGATCCCTATCTGGCCTACATCGGCCCAGGCCTGCGTGCCACTTACCAGTGGCGCGTGGAGCGCGCGGCCAAGGCCACGCCGGCACAGATCCAGGCGCGGCATGCGCAGTACCGGCAGGTGGCCGCGGTGCTGCCGATGCTTCAGGAAGCGGGTGTGACGATCATTGCCGGCACCGACGCCGGCTTCCTCAATTCGTTCAACTATCCCGGGATCGGACTGCACCAGGAACTGCAGCTGTTCGTGCAGGAAGGGCTGACACCGCCCCAGGCCCTGTCAGCGGCCACGCGGTCTGGCCCGGCCTGGTTCGGGCAGATGGACCGCTACGGGAGCGTGGCCGACGGCAAGGCGGCGGACCTGGTACTGCTGACCGCCAATCCGCTGCAGGACATCGCCGCGACCGGGAAGATCGACAGCGTGATCCTGCGCGGCCACGTGCATGATCGTGCAGCGCTGGACAAGATGCTGGCCGACACCCGCGCGCGCGTGGCCGCGTGGAACGATGAAGCAGACAAGGCCCGATCAGCGGACTGAACGCAGTCATCGTTGTAGTGATGAGGGGAACGGGGGAGTCGCCACGCGTTGCTGCGGGCACTCCCGACCGTTCCTTCGTTCGTTTTGCGCTGCGCAAAACGAGCCTGAAGCGTCAATTTGGATCGCATTTTTTCCCGTGAAAACGGGTGTTCCGGCGTAATGACGTGCCAACTGCGTCACAGAGCTTTCAACGACCTGCGCGATGAAGGCCGCATGCACGCGATCTGCATGGAACGTTCACTTCGACGCGGTGTATACCCTCCCGCAGCGGACGGGGAGCAATGGCCGACGTCCGACGGCCCTGACCGCGTCGCTGAACGCGCGTCGGCGATTCCAGACAAGAGGATTGTCGTTCATGCATCTGCATCTCGCGCCCACGCTGTAGCGCTGCATCGCACCACGACCGGGCGCGTCGCATCGCTGCATCCGGTCGCCTGAAGAATCCGAAGCACGTATCCGGCAGCAGGCGTTTTGCCCGTTGGCGGTGGCTTCGCGCGAAAACATATCCATTCCGTGCCGCCGTGCCAGCGTGATCGCTGTGCGTGACGTCGTTGTGCGCATGGCGGTGCGCCTGTAGAGAGGAATGTCCCATGGCCATCCGCGTCAAGGTTGTCCCGGCAAGCGAATCGATCAGCTCCGATACCGCCGCCACCACCGTCCTCAATGATGTCGTGAGGCTGCAGCAGAGCAGCAACGTCGCACTGGACATCGATCCAGACCAGGTCGCCGGCTACGTGAAGGACGGCCAGGATCTCGTGGTGCAGCTGAAGACCGGCGAGAACGTCCGCATCGTCAACTTCTATGCTGAAGGACAATCGCCCAGCCATCTGTTCCTGGTGGATGACAAGAAGCTCGTGGCCGTCGATCTGCCGGCGGTGGCCAGCGATGGGCCGTTGGCGGCGAGCTATCTGCCGCAGGAGACGCTGGCTGGGTTCGACTCGCTGACTGCAGCGGGCGCGAGCGCAGGCAGTGGCATCAGCGGCGCGATGGTGCTGGGCGGGCTGGCCGCGGTCGGCGCAGCGGTGGCGTTGGCCGACAGCGGCGGCGGTGGCGGTGGCGGATCGCCGAATCCACCGCAGAATCCCCCGGTACCCGATACCACGCCGCCGGCCGCACCCACCGGGCTGGCATTCAGTGCGGACGGCCGGACGCTTACCGGCAGCGGTGAAGTCGGTGCCACGGTGCGCGTCGATACCAATGGTGACGGGCAGCCTGATGCGACCGGAACGGTGGGTGCCGATGGGCGATTCAGTGTCACCCTGTCGCCGCCGTTGACCAACGGCGAGAGCGTCAGCGTGACGCTGGTCGATGCCGCCGGCAACGTGAGCGGACCGGGGCAGGCGACGGCCCCCGATACGACACCGCCTGCAGCGGCCAGCAACGTGGTGGTGGCTGACGACGGCAGCAGCATCAGCGGCAGCGGTGAGCCGGGAGCAACGGTGGGCGTGGATACCGATGGCGATGGCCAGCCCGATGCCACCGTGGTGATCGGCGGCGACGGCCAGTTCACGGTACCACTGGATCCACCGCTGACCCAAGGCGAGACGATCAGCGTGGTAGTGACCGATCCGGCCGGCAACAGCAGTCCGCCGGTCACGGTGCAGGCGCCCGACTATCCCGACGCGCCGCTGGTGAATGCCAGCAATGGCAGTGTGATTTCCGGAACGGCGGGCGCGGGCCTGACCATCCTGCTTACGGATGGCGATGGCAATCCGATCGGCCAGACGGTAGCGGATGCGAGCGGCAACTGGAGCTTCACGCCGCCTGCGGCGCTTGCTGATGGAACCGTGGTCACTGCCGTGGCCCAGAATGCGGCCGGCAATACCAGCCCCGCCACGTCGATCACCATCGATGGCGTTGCGCCTGCCGCACCGGTCATCGATCCAAGCAACGGCACGACGATCAGCGGTACCGCCGAGGCCGGCAGCACGGTGACCCTCACCGACGGCAATGGCAACCCGATCGGCCAGGTCACCGCCGATGGCGATGGCCACTGGAGTTTCACCCCGGGCACGCCGTTGCCGGACGGCACGGTGGTGAATGCCACCGCAACCGATCCGGCCGGCAACACCAGCGGCCAGGGAAGCATCACGGTCGATGCGGTCGCGCCGTCCACGCCTACCGTGGAGCCCAGCAATGGCGGCACGCTCACGGGCACCGCCGAGCCCGGAAGCACGGTGGTGCTGACCGACGGCAACGGCAATCCGATTGCGGAAGTCGCCGTCGATGGCAGCGGCAACTGGAGCTATACCCCCGGCACGCCGCTGCCCGATGGCACGGTGGTCACGGTGGTTGCCCAGGATGCCTCAGGCAACAGCAGCCCGCCGGCAACGGTCACCGTGGATTCGCAGCCGCCTGCCGCGCCCATACTCGAGGCCAGCAACGGCACCACGCTCAGCGGAACCGCCGAGCCCGGCAGCACGGTCACCTTGACCGATGGCAACGGTAATCCGATCGGGCAGGTCACCGCCGACGGCAACGGTGACTGGAGCTTCACCCCGGCCACGCCGCTTCCGAACGGCACCGTGGTCAATGCCAGTGCCACGGACGCCACCGGCAACACCGGCCCCGGCGCCAGCATCATCGTTGACGCGGTCGCTCCGGCCGCCCCGGTCGTCCTTCCCAGCAACGGCACGAGCATCAGCGGTACGGCCGAGCCCGGTAGTACCGTGACGCTGACTGACGGCAGCGGCACTGCGATAGGCCAGACCACCACTGACGGCAACGGCAACTGGAGCTTCACCCCGGCCACGCCACTGCCGGACGGTACCGTGATCAATGCCACCGCCACCGACGCGGCAGGCAACACCGGCGGGCAGGGCGGCACCACGGTGGATGCGGTGCCACCGGCCGCGCCTGTGCTGAACCTGAGCAACGGCAGCGCAGTCACTGGTACCGCCGAGCCTGGCAGCAGGGTGATCCTCACCGATGGCAATGGTGATCCGATTGCCAGCGTAACGGTGGATGGAAGCGGCAACTGGAGCTACACGCCCGCCACGCCGCTGCCCAACGGGACGGTGGTCAACGCCGTGGCAGTGGATGGCTCCGGCAACGCCAGCGTCGGCAGCAGCGTCACCATCGACTCGCAGGCGCCGTCGGCGCCCGTGCTCGACGTCAGCAATGGCACCCTGATCGTAGGTACCGCCGAGCCGGGAAGCACGGTGACGCTCACCGACGGCAATGGCAATCTCATTGCGCAGGTCACCGCCGATGGCTTTGGCGACTGGACCTTCACTCCGGCGACGCCGCTTCCTGATGGCACCGTGATCAACGCCACGGCCACCGATGCCACCGGCAACACCAGTGCGCCTTCGTCGATCACGGTCGATGCCGTCGCACCTGCCGCACCCGTGGTCAACCCGAGCAATGGCATCACGCTCACTGGCACGGCCGAGCCGGGCAGTGTCGTCACGTTGATCGATGGCAGCGGTAATCCCTTCGGTCAGGCCCCGGTCGACAGCAACGGCAACTGGTCGTTCCCGCTCGCTACGCCGCTGCCCGATGGCAGCGTCGTCAGCGCGACCGCCACCGATGCCTCTGGCAATACCAGCGGCGCGACCAGCATCACCGTGGACGCGCTGCCACCGGCGACGCCGGTGCTGAATCCCAGCAACGGCAACACGGTCAGCGGTACCGCCGAGCCCAACAGCACGATCATCCTCACTGATGGCAACGGTGGTCTGATCGCGGAGGTCACCGTCGATGGCAGCGGCAACTGGAGCTACACGCCGGCCACCCCGCTGCCCGATGGCACCGTCGTCACGGCCGTGGCGGTGGACGCGGCAGGCAATACCAGTCCGCCGTCCACCGTCTCTGTCGATGCCAGTGCGCCGCCGGCGCCGGTCATCGATCCCAGCAACGGCACCACCGTCAGTGGTACTGCCGAAGCTGGCAGCAGGGTCATCCTGACCGACGGCAGCGGCAATCCGATTGGCCAGGTTACCGCCGACGGCAGTGGCAACTGGAGCTTCACTCCCGGCACGCCGCTGCCGGACGGGACGGTGATCGTGGCGACCGCCACCGATGCCACCGGCAATACCGGTCCCCAGGCGGCCATCACCGTCGATGCGCTGCCGCCGCCGGCCCCCGTGCTCGAACCGGGCAATGGCACGACGATCACCGGCACCGCCGAGGCCGGCGCCACGGTGATCCTCACCGATGGCAACGGCAACCCGATCGGACAGACCACGGCCGATGGCAGTGGCAACTGGAGCTTCACCCCGGCCACGGCACTGCCTGACGGGACGGTGGTCAACGCGGTCGCGCAGGACGCGGCCGGCAACACCGGCCCGCAGGGCAGCACCACGGTCGATGCGGTGGCGCCGCCAACGCCGGTCGTCAATGCCAGCAATGGCAACGTCCTCACCGGTACCGCCGAACCGAACAGCACCGTGACGCTGACCGACGGCAACGGCAATCCGATCGGGCAGGCCACTGTCGATGGCAGTGGCAACTGGAGCTTCAGCCCCGCCACGCCGCTGCCCGATGGCACGGTGGTCAACGTCACCGCGACCGATGCCGCAGGCAACACCAGCGCACCGGCAAGCACCACCGTCGACAGCTCGCTGCCCTCGATTCCGCTGATCGATCCCAGCAACGGTTCGGTGATCAGCGGTAGTGCAGATCCGGGCAATACGGTCATTATCACCGATGGCAGCGGCAACCCGATCGGCCAGGTCACGGCTGACGGCAGTGGCAACTGGTCGTTCACCCCGGGCGTACCGCTGCCCGATGGGACCGTGGTCAACGTGATCGCGCGCAGTCCTTCGGGTGTCGACAGTGCGCCGGCGGCCATCACCATCGATGGCGTTGCGCCGTCGGCGCCCGTGATCGATCCCAGCAATGGGGTCGAGATCAGTGGCACTGCGGAAGCCAATGCGGTCATCGTGCTGACCGACGGCAGCGGCACTCCGATCGGGCAGACCACGGCCGATGGCAGCGG
>NZ_JASGBV010000059.1:0-5147 GCF_030053245.1 Stenotrophomonas sp. RS-48 | reverse complement strand
GGCGCTCTGGGTGGCAGCCGCCGGGGCAGCGGCCTTGGCCGGGGCAGCGGCCTTGGCCGGGGCCGGAGCGGCCGGCGCTGCGGCCTCGTCTGCCGCCACTTCGATCAGCGCCACGACCTTGCCCTCGGACAGGGTGTCACCCACCTTGACCTTGATCTCCTTGACCACACCGGCCACCGAAGACGGCACTTCCATGGTCGCCTTGTCGCTTTCCAGCGTCACCAGGCCCTGGTCCTTCCTGACCGTATCGCCAACGGCGACAAGCACCTCGATTACCGGGATATCGCTGTAGTCACCGATATCGGGGACAAGTGCTTCCTTGATTTCGGCCATGGGGATAACTCCGGCAATCTGGTGTAGGGAAACGTCTATTGTGCGGCCAGCGGGGGCCAGCGCCAACCGTTACAGGTGTTTTCAGTACGCACGCAGCCGGGACACGCTGTTGCCCATGGGGCGCAGGCACCTCCAGTGGGTAGCGTATTGTCCGCACGATGTCCGCTTCATGTCGCCAGTGCATCGGCCACCGGCTGCCAGGCCTGACGCAGGCGCTGCAGCGACCAGGCCGCATTGGCCGGGCTGGTCGAGGGCAGCGCCAGCACACGCGGTGGCGCCCCCAGGACAGGCAGCACCCAGCGCTGGAATGCCTGCATCGACGCAGCACCATTGCAGCCGATCAGCTGCAGCTCAGGCAGCAGGGCGATCAGTTCCGGCAGCGCGTTGGCCACTTCCGTGCCACGCACGATGTCCGCATCCAGGCTGCCCCGGCGCTCGCATCGGCCGATCACATCCCACACCCCGACACCGGCGGCGTTCAGCGCGCGCATGCGTTGCGGATAGGGCAAACCGGCGTCAAAGCCGCAGATATCGGACATGAGCGGCCAGAAACGATTGCGTGGATGCGCGTAGTACTGGCCAGCGTGCAGCGACGCAGCACCCGGCATCGAACCAAGCAGCAACACGCGCGATCGCGTGTTCACCTGCGCGGGCAGGCCGGTGCAGAGCGTTGGCGCGCTCACGGTTTGTGCAACTGCATGAACATTCCTCCAGAGCAAAAACCCCATGAAAACAGGCTTTTCGAACTCATCGCTGAACAGAGCGAACTATTTTTTAACGCGCGTCGGATTCGATTCATGTTGAGGCGACTACGGTGTGCTCGCCCCGCAACCGGGGGCCCAAAAACAAGAAACATTAGGAGATACCCCCATGCGCTCCATCCGTATCCTGAGTCTCGCCCTGCTGACCTCCGCCGCCTTCGCGCCGGCCGCTTTCGCCCAGGACAGCAGCACCACCGACACCGCTTCGGGCAAGCATTTTGCCGTGGTTGGCGGCGTCACGCTGCTGCAGCCGAAGAATGATCCGATCACCGGCGTCAAGAAGCTCGATGGCGGCCCGGCGCCGACCGTCAGCTTCAGCTACTACGTCAACGACAACTGGGCCGTTGAGCTGTGGGGCGCTGCCGACAAGTTCGATCACCGCGTCAAGGGTCCGGGCAACACCCGCCTGGGCAGCGTCGAGCAGCAGCCGGTCGCGCTGAGCGGCCAGTACCACTTCGGCCAGGCCGACAACGTGTTCCGTCCGTTCGTGGGCGTGGGCTACTTCCAGTCGGCCTTCAGCAACGAATCGCTGGCTGACGGCAGCAGCTCCGACATCCGCCTGAAGGATGCCAAGGGCGTGATCGGCACCGTCGGCGTCGACATGAACATCAACTCCACCTGGTTCGCCCGTGCTGATGCCCGCTACATGCGCGCCCGCCCGGACGTGAAGGTGGGTGGCGAGAAGATCGGCGAAGCCAAGCTGGATCCGTGGACTGTCGGCGTGGGTATCGGCGCCCGCTTCTAAGCACCGTCTGCTTCACTGTCTGTACGCGACGGGCCCTTCGGGGCCCGTCGTCGTTTTCGTCACCCGCGTTCTGTGTAGAGTCGGGTCGTGCTCGACTGCTTTTTTCCGGACGTCGAGCAGGGCTTGACTCTGCAAAGGACGGAAGGCCGGTGATCGGGATGGACAATGTCGACCTGCTGGTGATCGGAGGTGGCATCAACGGCGCCGGCATCGCACGCGACGCCGCAGGCCGCGGCCTGCGCGTGCTGCTCTGCGAGCAGCACGATCTTGCGTCACATACCTCCAGCGCCAGCAGCAAGCTGGTCCATGGCGGGCTGCGCTACCTGGAACAGGGCGAGTTCGGCCTGGTGCGCAAGGCGCTCGGCGAACGCGATGTGCTCCGCAGGCAGGCGCCCTGCCTGGTCCGGCCGCTGCGCTTCGTGCTGCCCTGGGAACCCCACCTGCGGCCACGCTGGATGCTGCGGCTCGGCCTGTGGCTGTATGACCACCTCGGCCATCGCGGCGCAGCGTTTCCGGCTTCGCGCGCACTGCACCTGCCACACGACCCGTTGGGCACGTGGCTGTCGCCATCGTTGCACCAGGCCTTCAGCTATACCGACGCGCAGGTGGACGATGCACGCCTGGTATTGCTCAACGCGCTGGATGCCGCGCAACGCGGCTCGCGTGTACAGGTTCGCACCCGCTGCGTCGAACTGCACGGCGAGCAGGGCCACTGGCGGGCGGTACTGGTCGATGCAGCGGGACAGCAGCAGACGGTGCATGCACATGCCGTGGCCAACGCGGCCGGTCCCTGGGCCGGAGGCCTGCTGCAACGCATGCAGGCGCGCAGCGGCACACCGGCCCTGCGCCTGGTGCAGGGCAGCCACATCGTGCTGCGCCGGCCCTGGCCCGATGACAGCGCCTGCCTGCTGCAGCAGCCCGACGGACGGGTCGTATTCCTGCTGCCCTTCACCCACGACCACCTGCTGGTGGGTACCACCGACACCGACTATCAGGGCGATCCGGCGCGCTGCCACGTGCTGCCTTCGGAAGTGACATACCTGTGCGAGGCGGCCAACCGCTATCTGCGCCAGCCGATCACGGCGACGGAGGTGGTCTGGCAGTTTGCCGGCGTGCGCCCGCTGCTGGCCGACCCGGATCCGCGCGCGGCACGACTCAGCCGCGACTATCGCCTGCAGTTGCAGGTGCAGGGCGCGCCCGCCGTGCACGTGCTGGGGGGGAAGCTGACCACCTACCGCGTTCTGGCCGAAGAAGCGCTGGATCTGCTGCGGCCCCACCTGCCGCAGATGGGGCCGGCATGGACGGCAGCCGGGACGCCGCTGCCGGGCAGCGACTGGGGCGATGCCGTGCAGGCACGCTCTCACCTGCGGAGACTCGCACCGTGGTTGCCTGAGGACACTACGCGGCGCTGGGCCGAGGCCTATGGCAGCCGCAGCACCGAGCTGCTGCACGGGGTGCAGGGCATGGACGATCTCGGCGAACACTTCGGCGGTGGGCTGCACGCCCATGAGGTCGTGTTCCTGCGCGATCACGAATGGGCGCATACCGCCGAGGACATACTGTGGCGGCGGAGCAAGCTGGGACTGCGGCTGGACACCGCACAGGTGGCACGCCTGCAGGACTGGTTGGAGGAACAGCAGCACCAGGCCATGCCCGGCCGATCGCGGTGACACCCTGCATGGCCCGTCGCTGCCGATGCAGTAGGATTTCCCCATCGCTACCGGAGACGCCGCATGACGCCCCGCTACGTGCTGGCCATCGATCAGGGCACCACCAGTTCGCGCGCGATCCTGTTCGATCACGCCGGCGACATCGTCGGCAGCGCGCAACGTGAGTTCGCCCAGATTTTCCCGCAGCCCGGTTGGGTGGAACATGACCCGCGCGAGATCCTCACCAGCGTCTACGCCACGCTGACCGAGCTGCTCAGCCGCGAACAGATCGACCCGCGCCACATCGCCGCACTGGGCATCACCAACCAGCGCGAGACCACCGTGGTCTGGGAACGCGCCACGGGCCAGCCGATCCACAACGCCATCGTCTGGCAGTCCCGGCAAAGCCAGGCCATCTGCGAGCGGTTGCGCTCGCAGGGGCACGAAGCGCTGATCCGTGAACGCACCGGCCTGCTGATCGATGCCTACTTCTCGGCCACCAAGGTGCGCTGGATCCTCGATCACGTGGAAGGCGCACAACAGCGCGCGGAGCGTGGCGAACTGCTGTTCGGCACCATCGACAGCTGGCTGGTCTGGAATCTCAGTGGCGGCCAGGCACACGTGACGGACTACAGCAACGCCGCACGCACGCTGCTGTTCAACATCCACACCCTGGACTGGGACGACGAGCTGCTCGCGCTGCTGGACATTCCGCGCGCCATGCTGCCGCAGGTGCGTGACTCCAGCGCGGTGTACGCGCACACCCGGCCGCAGTTCTTCTTCGACCACCCGATTCCGATCGCCGGTATCGCTGGCGACCAGCAGGCCGCGCTGTTCGGCCAGGCCTGCTTCCAGCCGGGCATGGTGAAGAACACCTACGGCACCGGCTGCTTCATGCTGATGCACACCGGAACGCAGGCCGTGCGTTCGCACAATGGCCTGCTGACCACCATCGCCTGGGGCCTGGACGGGCGCGTGGAGTACGCACTGGAGGGGTCGATCTTCATCGCCGGCTCGGTGGTGCAGTGGCTGCGCGACGGCCTGCGCATGATCGATCGGGCCAGCGACAGCCAGGCGCTGGCCGCGAAGGTCGGCGACAGCGCTGGCGTCTATCTGGTGCCGGCGTTCGTGGGCCTGGGTGCGCCTTACTGGCGCAGCGACGTGCGTGGAGCGATGTTCGGCCTGACCCGGGGCACCAGCAGGTCGCACTTCGTGCGTGCAGCATTGGAAGCAATGGCTTACCAGACCCGCGATGTACTCGATGCCATGCAGTCCGATGCAGGTATCGGCCTGAGCGAGCTGCGTGCCGACGGCGGCGCGATCGGCAACGACTTCCTTGCCAGCTTCCAGGCCGACATTCTGGGCGTTCCGCTGCTGCGGCCACGGCTGACCGAGACCACGGCGCTGGGCGCGGCCTACCTGGCCGGGCTGGCGGTGGGATTCTGGGAAAGCCGCGAACAGATCGCCGCGCAATGGGGACTGGACCGCCGTTTCGAGCCGCAGATGCCGGCAGCACGGCGCGAGACGCTGTATGCCGGGTGGCAGCAGGCGGTCGCCGCCACCCTGGCCTTCCACGTCGATTGAGGGCGGTAGCGCCGGGCCATGCCCGGCGAATCAATCCCCAATCCGCCGGGCATGGCCCGGCGCTGCCCCAACATC